>NZ_AFWD01000052.1:0-106640 GCF_000222565.1 Vibrio sp. N418 | reverse complement strand
AATTTCGTTTTCATCTTTAGCCAAGTGAAGACAAGAGATACCGTTATTTGCACGCAAATAACAACATCGTCAGTGTACTAATCTGATGATGAAAGAACGTGGAGAGATGGCTGAGTGGTTTAAAGCACCGGTCTTGAAAACCGGCGTGGGTTTATAGCCCACCTAGGGTTCAAATCCCTATCTCTCCGCCACATTCGAATAACCCCAGTCGAAAGACTGGGGTTTTTTCGTTTATAACGCCTAAAAATGTAGAGCCTCCATCGTCATCGATAGATTCGATGCGATAGCTTGACCGCTCTATATCCTAAAGAGATACAATTTCTCAACTCTCAACTCTCAACTCTCAACTCTCAACTCTCAACTCTCAACTCTCAACTCTCAACTCTCAACTCTCAACTCTCAACTCTCAACTCTCAACTCTCAACTCTCAATTGGTGCAGATACAAAAAAACCGACCCTAAGGCCGGCTTTGAAGTTCAATTTATGTCATCGCTTAAACGCGTTTGGCTGCCATATCGCGCAGTGCTTGTTTCTCTGCTTCAGATAAGAACGCCAACTCTAAGCCGTTGATCTGTGCTTGACGAATTTGCGCTTGAGATAGGCCTGCTTGCGGTGCAGCCACTTCATATTCGTACGGTAGCTCGATGCCTTCTACAGCTGGGTCGTCGGTGTTTAGACACGCTAAAACGCCATGTTCAAGGAACTGTTTGATTGGATGATGAGCCAGTGATTCAACCGTGCTGGTTTGGAAGTTCGAAGTTAAGCAAGATTCAATACCAATGCGGTTAGCCGCTAGGTAATCCATTAGTTTTGGATCGTGAATCGCTTTTACGCCATGACCAATACGCGTTGCGCCAAGCTCACGAATGGCTTGCCACATACTTTCTGCGCCAGCGGCTTCACCAGCATGAACGGTGACATTAAGACCGGCATTTTTAACTTGAGTAAAGTGGCTAACAAAACGCTCGCCAGGTTGGCCAAGTTCATCACCGGCAAGATCGACAGCAACGATATGTTCTTTCTGCGAAAGAATGGCATCAAGCTCTTGTTGGCAAGCGTCTGTACCGAACGTACGGCTCATGATGCCAATCAGGTTAGCCTTAACACCAAAATCACGTACACCCGCTTGTACGCCATCGACAACCGCTTCAACAACGCCAGCCACTGGCAAGTTATGTTTCATCGCCATGTAGTAAGGAGAAAAGCGTAGCTCGGCGTAATCGATTTGTGCATTGAGAGCATCTTCTACGTTTTCGTAGGCGACACGTCGACAGGCTTCTAGATCACCGAGAACCGCTACGCCCCAATCCAATTTAGATAAGAAAGCGACAAGCGAAGGTTCCGCTTCAACGATTTGTACATGGGGTGTTAAGCCTGCAATATCATACGCAGGTAGCGCTACACCAAACTTCTGACCCAGTTCGAGAATAGTTTGAGTGCGGATGTTGCCATCTAAGTGGCGATGCAAATCAGTGAGCGGCAAATTCTTAGTTATCATTATACTTATCTCAATGGGGTAAATTGAGCTAAGTATAAGAATCAAATTGATCAGTGTCAGCCCAGAAAGCGCTAAAACTCATCTGATTTTGATGAGTTTTACTTCATGTTAACTAAATCTGTTGGCCACTCGTCATTAAGGAGGATCTGCTGTAGAGGTATTAGATAGATGGTCGTTGCGGTTTCCTTTTGTTGGTTACGGCGAAAGACATTAAACGTTTCAAGCTTAATGTCACTGACAACGACCCCCTGAAAAGCTTGTTAATGACTCAAAGCATAGCTAATACAGCTCTTTGAGTTTTCGGGTCAGAGTATTTCGGCCCCAACCTAACACCTTTGCGGCATCTTGTTTGTGGCCATTGGTATGGTCCAATGCGGCCTCTAGCAGAATACGTTCAAATTCTGGCAGAGCGTAACTGAGCAATTCAGAATCGCCGTTTGCCAGTGCTTCTTTAGCCCAATCAGACAACTGCTGCTGCCAGTTATCACTCGCGCTGTTGGCTAAGGCTGGTTTCACTTCCATTAATTCGGCCGGTAGATCGTTGGGCAGAACTTCACTGCCACTGGCCATCACCGTAAGCCAACGACAGATATTTTCCAGTTGACGCACATTACCTGGCCAATCGAGTTTGGATAATGTTTCAACGGTCGTGGGGTGTAAGGTTTTTACATCGACACTGAGCTCTTCTGACGCTAGTTGCAGAAAGTGTAGGGTGAGTTTTTCGATGTCTTGGCGTCGCTCTCTTAGCGATGGGATTTGAATGCGAATAACATTGAGGCGGTGAAAAAGATCTTCACGAAAATCGCCTTGTTGCACCAATTTCTCAAGGTTTTGGTGAGTCGCCGCGACAATGCGAACATCGACCTTGATTGGCGAAATCCCACCAACACGGTAGAACTGACCATCGGCTAATACGCGTAACAAGCGCGTTTGGATATCCAGTGGCATATCACCAATTTCATCTAAGAACAGTGTGCCACCATTGGCTTGTTCAAAGCGTCCTTGGCGCACGCTATTTGCGCCAGTAAACGCGCCTTTTTCATGGCCAAACAGTTCCGATTCAATCAAGTCCTTAGGAATTGCCGCCATGTTAAGGGCAATGAACGGGCTTTTAGCGCGTGGACTGTGGCGATGCAGAGCATGAGCAACCAACTCTTTACCTGTGCCGGATTCGCCATTAATTAAGACTGAAATAGAAGAGCGAGAGAGACGACCAATCGCGCGAAACACCTCTTGCATTGCGGGTGCTTCACCAATAATTTCTGGAGTAGGCTGAAGCTGATTATCCGCCTTCGCTTGTTGTTGGCGTTGTTCTTGATTATGGGCAATCGCACGCTCAACCAAGGTGAGAGTTTCATCCACATCGAACGGTTTTGGTAGGTATTCAAACGCACCTTGTTGGTAGGCATTGACCGCAGCATCGAGATCGGAGTGCGCCGTCATGATGATCACGGGTAAATCCGGTGAACGCTCATTGACTTGATTCAACAACTCAATGCCACTGATTCCGGGCATACGAATATCGGAAATGAGCACATCAGGGGTTTCCCGCTCCAGTGCTAGCAACACGCTTTCCGCATCGGCGAAGGTCTCACATTTTATATTGGCCGATGAGAGCGTTTTTTCCATCACCCAGCGAATGGAACTATCGTCATCTACAACCCAAACGTATCCTTTGCTCATATTTTTTGTTCCTCACGGCTGTGCGTGTCACGTTATGTATTATGTAATTGGCAGATAAATAGTAAAGCATGTACGACCTGGCCAGCTTTCCACGTCAATTTTGCCTTTATGTTGGTCGATCAGATTTTGTGAAATCGAGAGGCCTAAACCTGTGCCCCCTTCTCGGCCACTAACCATTGGATAAAATAGGGTGTCTTGTAGATCGGCAGGAATGCCGGGACCGTTATCAATTACCTCAATACTGGCGGCTAATTTGTAGCGTTGACCATGGATATTGGCTTGATGCACCGTTCTGGTGCGAATGGTGATCTGGCCGAGCTCTTGCTTACTGAGGATCTGTCCGGCATTGCTGACAATGTTGAGTAATGCCTGCTCGATTTGTTCCACATCCATCATAATGTCAGGCAGGCTAGGATCGTAGTCGCGCTCAATCACAATTTGGCTGCCGACATCCAATGCCACCAATTGACGTACCTTTTCTAAAATCAGATGCAGGTTTTCGGCTTTTTTAACCCCAGGCCGCTGTGGGCCAAGCAGGCGATCAACCAGAGAACGCAGACGATCGGCTTGCTCGATGATGATCTGGGTGTACTCTTTTAAACTTTGCTCGGGTAAGCACCTTTCGAGTAATTGCGCCGCACCGCGAAGTCCGCCGAGCGGGTTTTTGATTTCATGTGCTAGCCCGCGTACTAATAATTTGGCTGCTTGTTGTTGCGCGTGTTGATTAAGCTCTTGTGATAAGCGACGTTGCTGATCAATTTTGCGCATTTCAACCAGCAGTAATAACTGTTTTTGCCAGCTGATTGGGCTTACCGTTACTTCGAGCATTAAAGGTTTGCCATCGACAATAAGCGTTACATCGCTGTCGGTAATACTTTGACCACTTTGCAGCGGTTGAGAGAGTAAGCTCAATTCGAGCGATGCGTGTTGGATGTGTTGCTGGAGTGCGGTATTGATCAGACGTTTGGCACTTTGTGAGAACAGTTGTTCGGCAGCCGGATTGGCATACTGAATACACAGCGATTCATCCATGATCAAAATCGCAGTGACTTGATGATTAAGTATTACCGTATCGAGATCGTGACTCACCTATATTCTCCATTCACATCATATTGGCCCGTCAGTGCACCAATATGGTGCATTGTAAATCAAGTATGGCGTATTCCCTATTGAAGAGAAAGCGAAAGTGCCGTTTAGAGCGCTTTAAATCACGCTTTTTGCTGTTGAAGTTTCGCGCGATAAAGGGGCACTGTAATAGTAAGAGATAATGCAATTTACTTGCCGCTTTGGCATATCTCAAGCTGTGATTGAAATGCAGTGCAGTGACTCGAAGTTCGTGGGTTGCTGCGATGGAGGATGAGTTTACATTAAGCGGAAAAAACAAAGGCCCGCCATCAGGCGAGCCTTTGTATTGATGCCAACAAATTACACTGAGTAGTAAAGTTCAAACTCAAGTGGGTGTGTTGCCATGTTCACTTTCTCAACATCTTGCATTTTTAGCTTGATGTAAGAATCGATGAAGTCATCAGAGAATACGCCGCCAGAAGTCAGGAATTCACGATCTTCGTCTAGTGCTTTTAGAGCCACTTCTAGTGATTCTGCTACTTTTGGAATCTCAGCTGCTTCTTCTGCTGGTAGGTCGTACAAGTCTTTATCCATCGCTTCACCTGGGTGGATCTTGTTCTTGATACCGTCAAGACCAGCCATTAGTAGACAAGCAAACGCTAGGTATGGGTTTGCTGCTGGATCTGGGAAGCGAGCTTCGATACGACGCGCTTTCGGGCTTGGTACCACTGGGATACGGATTGAAGCAGAACGGTTACGTGCAGAGTATGCCAGCATAACTGGTGCTTCATAGCCTGGGACTAGGCGCTTGTATGAGTTTGTTGATGGGTTAGCAAATGCGTTGATTGCACGAGCGTGTTTGATGATACCACCGATAAAGTTCAGTGCCATCTCAGATAGGCCGCCGTACTTGTCACCAGCAAACAGGTTTTGACCATCTTTGTTTAGAGACATGTGAACGTGCATGCCGCTACCGTTGTCACCAACAAGTGGCTTAGGCATGAATGTCGCTGTCTTGCCAAATGCGTGTGCTACGTTGTGTACCACGTACTTGTAGATTTGGATTTCATCGGCTTTAGTCGTTAGCGTGTTGAAGCGAGTTGCGATTTCGTTTTGACCCGCAGTCGCTACTTCGTGGTGGTGAGCTTCAACAACAAGGCCCATCTCTTCCATGATTAGACACATTGCAGAACGGATGTCTTGTGATGAGTCAACAGGTGCTACTGGGAAGTAACCGCCTTTAACGCCTGGACGGTGACCTTTGTTACCGCCTTCGAAATCTGCACCTGTGTTCCATGCCGCTTCCACGTCATCGATCTTAAAGAAAGAACCAGACATGTCATTTGAGTATTTTACATCGTCAAATAGGAAGAATTCTGGCTCTGGACCAACAAGAACTGTGTCAGCTAGACCTGTTGCACGCATGTAATCTTCAGCGCGTTTTGCGATAGAGCGAGGGTCACGGTCGTAACCTTGCATTGTTGCAGGTTCAAGGATGTCACAACGGATGTTTAGCGTTGCATCTTCTGTGAACGGGTCAAGAACAGCTGATGTTGCGTCAGGCATCATCACCATGTCTGATTCGTTAATGCCTTTCCAGCCAGCAACTGAAGAACCATCAAACATCTTACCGTCTTCAAAGAAGTCTGCATCGACTTGGTGAGAAGGGATAGAGATGTGTTGCTCTTTACCTTTTGTATCAGTAAAGCGTAGGTCAACAAACTTAACTTCGTTTTCTTGGATCAGCGATAGAACGTTTTCAACTGACATCTTGGATAACCTCCAGTGTTATTAAAGCGGTATTAGCTCGATTTGGGTAATCTAGCATTGATTAATCTTGAATAGAGTTAATTAATCGATGCTGATTTTTACTTAGCTAAATTCGTGCCAAAAAAATTAATCCATTAATTTCAATGCATTATGCGATTTACCTTGTGTTTGCGCTATTTTGTTGCACCACTTTGGTTTGTGGTTGCACTACATTGGTGCAATAAAA
The DNA here is from genome assembly GCF_000222565.1 of Vibrio sp. N418. Lineage (NCBI taxonomy): Bacteria > Pseudomonadati > Pseudomonadota > Gammaproteobacteria > Vibrionales > Vibrionaceae > Vibrio > Vibrio sp. N418. The sequence continues at coordinate 100,398 of NZ_AFWD01000052.1, read as the reverse complement.
GGGTGGTGCACAATAATGCAGCAAAAAAGGCGATTCCATTCAGCCGCCGTTTGCACAATATGTCAACGATTTTACGATTAAACTGGAGAGCGATTTCCATTATTTCGTCAATAATTTCGCCCAAGACGCCGAGATTGTTGACTATGCTTAGGGTGTTGCGGCGAGTTGAGTAAAAAGTTAGCTGCTTAAAACGCCTAATATTGTCGAAAACCTCGGGGATGGATCACATATTTCTAGGTTTTTCGCTAAAATCTGGTACATTACGGACGTTTTTTTAATCAAATAAGTGATGCTTGGCTGAATTATATCCGCTGAGGGTCATTTCTTTTATAAGTGAATCATAATCCATGGCTACTACACAGATTGATAAATTGAGAAATATCGCGATCATCGCGCACGTTGACCACGGTAAAACAACACTGGTTGATAAACTGCTACAACAATCAGGTACCTTGGAGTCTCGTGGCGAAGCTGAAGAGCGTGTCATGGACTCGAACGACATCGAAAAAGAACGTGGTATTACCATTCTTGCTAAGAACACAGCAATCAACTGGAACGACTACCGCATCAACATCGTAGATACTCCGGGACACGCGGACTTCGGTGGTGAAGTTGAGCGTATCATGTCAATGGTTGACTCTGTATTGCTTATCGTAGACGCAGTTGATGGCCCAATGCCACAAACTCGTTTCGTAACGCAAAAAGCATTTGCTCACGGTCTTAAGCCAATCGTTGTAATCAACAAGATTGACCGTCCAGGTGCACGTCCTGAGTGGGTAATGGACCAAGTGTTCGACCTATTCGACAACCTAGGTGCAACTGACGAACAGCTAGACTTCCAAGTAGTTTACGCATCAGCACTTAACGGTTGGGCAACGCTTGAAGAAGGCGAAACTGGCGAGAACATGGAACCATTGTTCCAAGCAGTAGTTGATACTGTTGATGCACCAAACGTTGACCTTGATGGTCCACTACAGATGCAAATCTCTCAGCTAGATTACAGCTCATACGTAGGTGTTATCGGTGTTGCTCGTGTTACTCGTGGTAGCGTTCGTGCAAACCAACAAGTCACTATCGTTAGCGCTGATGGCAGCAAACGTAACGGCAAAGTTGGCACGGTAATGGGCTACCTTGGTCTTAACCGTCATGAGATCGAGCAAGCAAACGCGGGCGACATCATCGCAATCACTGGTCTTGGTGAGCTGAAAATTTCAGACACTATCTGTGACCAAAACGCAGTTGAAGCAATGACTCCGTTATCTGTTGATGAACCAACAGTAACGATGACATTCCAAGTAAACACTTCTCCGTTCGCGGGTAAAGAAGGTAAGTTCGTAACGTCACGTAATATTCTTGAGCGTCTGCAAAAAGAACTAGTACACAACGTTGCACTACGTGTTGAAGAAACTGACAACCCAGACCGTTTCCGCGTATCAGGCCGTGGTGAGCTTCACCTATCTATCCTGATCGAAAACATGCGTCGTGAAGGTTTCGAGCTAGCAGTATCTCGTCCAGAAGTAATCATCAAGAAAGATGAGAACGGCGACCTTTCTGAACCATTCGAAGTGGTAACGATTGATGTTATGGAAGAGCATCAAGGCGGCATCATGGAGAAAATCGGTCTACGTAAAGGTGAGCTAACTGATATGGCTCCAGATGGTAAAGGCCGTGTTCGCATGGACTTTATGATGCCTTCACGTGGTCTAATCGGTTTCCAAACTGAATTCATGACGCTAACTTCAGGCTCTGGTCTTCTTTACCATACGTTTGATCACTACGGTCCACACAAAGGTGGCGTAATCGGTATGCGTAACAACGGCGTACTAATTTCAAACGCAACAGGTAAAGCACTGACTTACGCACTGTTCAACCTACAAGATCGTGGTCGTCTATTTACTGAGCACGCTGACGAAGTATACGAAGGTCAAGTTATCGGTATCCACAACCGTTCAAACGACCTGACTGTAAACTGTCTAAAAGGTAAGCAGCTAACCAACGTTCGTGCATCTGGTACAGATGAAGCGCAAGTTCTTTCTCCAGCAATCAAGTACACGCTAGAGCAAGCTCTTGAGTTTATCGATGAAGATGAACTAGTAGAAGTAACACCTGAAAGCATTCGTATTCGTAAACGTCACCTGACTGAAAACGATCGTAAACGCGCAGGTCGTGCACCAAAATAATTAGTCGCTAGTCGATTAAATCAAAGGCTCTGATAATATCAGGGCCTTTTTTATAGCTGTCATATCGCAAGTGAAAGCAGGCTTTGGCTCGCGACAGCAGCCAGATTAGTTTGGTCTTAAAATTCAGGAATTGAGATGTTACCGATCATTATTACCGGTGGCCCGGGCGCAGGGAAAACCAGCTTAATTAATGCCTTGGCAGGCAAAGGCTATGCGACTTTTGCGGAAGTTTCTCGCACGTTAATCGAGCAGCAAGCGCAATTGGAGAATGGCATTTTACCTTGGCATGACTTGCCCGGTTTTGCCGCGTTGTGTTTAGACAGCATGGGCGAGCAAAAGCAGCAAGCAAGTTTGCAGGAAGTGGCGTTTTTGGATCGAGCTATTCCCGATATTTGTGGTTATTTAGCGCAAGCAGAGTTAGAGATTGATGCGCGTTATCGTCAGGCGAGTGCAGGCTATCATGCGCAGGTATTTTTCTGTCGTCCACACCAAGCGATCTATGTGCAAGATGAGGTACGCCCGTATCCATTTGATGGGGCATTAGCGATTCATAACTCACTGGTGGCGATATATCAGCAACTAGACTATCAGGTAGTGGAAGTGCCTTGGGGGACGTTGGATGAGCGAGTGAGGTTCATCGAGAGCGCACTGGCACTCTCGATTGTCACTGAATAGCGCTTATTTTGCTTGTAGTTTGTTGAGGAATTTATCGGATTCGGTGATCGCTTGGTTCATTTGTTTAATGGCCTGTTCAATTTCTTTCTCGAGACTGACAAACTCACCTTGCAGGGAACCAATCGCGCTGGCATTAAGGTTATGTTTTAAGAATAACGTATTGTCGCGTAGGGCATTGAGAACCGGTGTCATACGCTGCTCAGCACGCTGCATCGCCTTAATCATGGTATTGTAAGATGTACGTGTCTCACGTAGCTTTTGTTCACTAGAGCGACGTAGAGAAGCATTGGTGTAGAGATCGAGTTCTTGTTCCCACTCGCTAAAGAGTGCAGCTGAGACATCTTCAATCGCCGCAATTCGATCACTTACTTCTTGCGCGGCGTCCTCACTGGCTTCATATTTATCATTGATTTGATTGTAAACGGCCTCTAGCTCACCACCATCAAACTGGGTTAGGGCTGACAGTGCATCTAGTGCGCTGGTAAACTCTTGCTGTGCTTCTTGTTGTGAGAGCTTAGCGTCTTCGACGCGATCGACCATGATATCGCGTTTATGTACGCCGACTTGTTCCATCGCCGCATAATAGGTGGATTGGCATCCTGTCAAGGTCGTCAGTGCAACCAGCAAAGCAATCAGATAAGGCATCGTAGCGTCCCTTTAAGCGATTAATAATAAAATTGAGCAATAACAGAATTAGGATGAATCAGATGATTGGGAGATACAAGTTGAAAATGACCCCCTTCATTCAACAGTGTATTCAATTTGCGCGTTACCTCCTAGCGCGTATGTTGCACGATCGAATTAATGTCAATGCGGGCTATTTGGCCTACATTACCTTGCTTTCCATTGTGCCAATGCTGACAGTATTACTTTCTGTATTGTCTTCTTTCTCAATTTTCGCCGATGTCGGCAACACCATTCAGGATTTTGTTATTACCCATTTCGTTCCAACGGCGGGCGATGTGGTGAAAAACGCGTTACTGGAATTCATTAGCAATACCGGCAAGATGACCGCGGTCGGTGGTGCTTTCTTGTTTGTTGCCGCTGTGATGCTGATTTCAAATATTGATAACAACCTCAACTACATTTGGCGAGTGACCAAAAAGCGCCGCGTGGTGTTCTCTTTTTCAATGTACTGGATGTTCCTTACCTTGGGGCCGATTCTAGTTGGTGCGAGCATTGCGGTGAGCTCGTATGTCACCTCATTACGTGTCTTGGAGAGTCATGTTTTATCCAGCGCATATGATGAGTTTTTACGCTGGCTACCACTAATTTTGTCCTTCCTTGCGTTTGTCAGTCTCTACATGGTGGTGCCGAACAAAAAAGTGAAACTTTCCCATGCCATGATAGGGGCTCTTGTTGCGGCACTGTTGTTTGAACTGAGTAAAAAAGGCTTTGCTGCCTACATCACTCAGTTTCCATCCTATCAAGTGATTTACGGCGCATTGGCAGCGATTCCGATCCTGTTTATCTGGGTCTATTTGTGTTGGTTGATTGTATTAGTGGGGGCGGAAGTGACTGCCGCATTAGGTGAGCAGGAACAGTGGAGTGACGACACAAGCGTGGTACACTCAAGCGGAAAATACCTAAGTAGTAAACCAGAAGGAAGTCAGAGTGATAGCTCTAATTCAACGAGTGAGTGAAGCAACGGTGCGTGTTGATGGCGACGTTGTGGGTGAAATTGAACAAGGGTTATTAGTCTTGATTGGCGTCGAGAAAGATGATGATGAAGCCAAAGCAAAGCGTTTGATGGAGCGTGTCACCACTTACCGCGTATTTGGCGATGAAGAAGGCAAGATGAATCTCAACGTTAAACAAGTGGAAGGTAAAGTGTTGGTGGTTTCTCAGTTTACTCTGCCCGCTGACACCAACAAAGGGACACGTGCGGGTTTCTCTCGTGGTGCCCATCCGGTTGATGCTGAACGCTTATATGATTACTTCGCTGATCAGTGTGCAACGGTTCTGCCGACGGAACGTGGCCGCTTCGCTGCTGATATGAAAGTCTCTTTGGTCAATGATGGCCCAGTGACGTTTTGGCTGCAGGTCTAGCAGGTTTGCTGCTGCGGTACACACAGCATTAATTCACCGCCATAAGCGCGACATAAGCACTTAATTGGCAGGCTCACCGGAGAGTGAGCGGCAATGAAAAAGGAATTTTATGTTTAAGCTGATTACGCCAAATACCGACAATCAACTTAAAAAGTATTACCACTTTCGCTGGCAAATGCTGCGTGAGCCTTGGCGTATGCCAGCAGGCTCAGAGCGCGATGAGTTTGATGCGATGAGTCATCATCGCATGATCGTTGATGGGCGAGGCCGCCCAATGGCGATTGGTCGCTTGTATGTGACGCCCGACCACGAAGGGCAGATCCGCTACATGGCGGTGAAAAGTAATCGCCGTAGCAAAGGCATGGGCTCACTATTGCTGGTGGCACTTGAATCTCTTGCTCGCCAAGATGGCGTGAAGCGCTTGGTGTGTAATGCTCGGGAAGAGGCGATCGATTTTTATGAGCGCAATGGCTTTGAACGTCGCGGCGATCTCTCTGATGAACGCGGACCGACACGCCATTTACAAATGGTAAAGCCACTTGATCCGATGGCTAATGTATTGCGTAAGCCAGAGTGGTGCACTGATCTGCAAGAACGCTGGGCACACCATATCCCGATCAGTGACAAAATGGGCATTAAGATAAATCAGTACACGGGTTATCAGTTTGAATGTAGCGCGCAACTCAATCCCAACCTTAATCCTCACAACACTCTCTTTGCTGGTTCGGCTTTTACGCTCGCAACCTTAACGGGTTGGGGTATGGCATGGTTACTCCTCAAAGAGCGCAGTCTGCATGGTGATATTGTTCTGGCAGACAGTCGAATTCGCTATCGTCACCCAGTCGAGCAAAATCCGGTCGCACAAACATCATTAGATGGCATCAGTGGCGATTTAGACCGTTTAGCCAGTGGCCGCAAAGCGCGCATTGTCATTCATGTAACGATTTACAGCGGAAAAACGGCCGCCGTCGAGTTTATCGGTACGTACATGCTATTGCCGAATTACAAGTCGGTGCTCGATTCAAGATTAGATGTTTGAGTTGGCTCTGCCTGGCAAGTCTCTCGTAACTGATAAACCTTTGCGGCGATATCCCATTGCAATGTTTGGCACTGGCTTTGACTTTGTAATAGCAGTGTCGCCAGCGACGGTTGAGTGAGGTCGATATTGCCAGCCACTTGTATTCCTTGCATTAGTGGTGGCGATTGTAGGGTGATTCTGCCGCGATCAGCATCGATTGAGAGGTTATCTAGCTCAAAGTTCTGTTCTAGTAAGCTTTGCTCACCATGTTCACCAACATTGAGATAGCCTTGGCGCAATGCCGCCGATACTGTGCCGCTCAACGAGTGTGCTAGCATCGAATAATCGCCCGCAAGGCCCGACAGTTCCATGTGCACCTCGGCAAGCGCGCGGATGTTAATCGGTAATTGATGGGTTTCTATTTGGCTATCTAACGGTAAGCCATCCATGGTGGCATTAAGCTGCCATGGTGCACTGAGTTCGGCTCTATTCCATACCCCTTCCGCTTCAATATAGCCTTGGTCCAGAGGCACAAATAGACGCGTTAGATGCCATTTGTTCTGCTTAGCATTCATTTCAATCGTTGCTTGGGTAGTGAGGTGCTTGTCGATACTGGCACTGTTGGCGCTGGCACTAAGCTCACCTTGCCATAAGCCCAATTCCCCATGCTGCTTAACCACTAAATCGCTACCATCGATGTTGAGACCTGAAATCTGCCAAAATGGCTTTTGATTGAGCTGGATAATTTGGAGGTTATTGATGTCGAGCTTATCAATCGCCAGGTTTTGCACTGATTGGCTCCAATGCCATGCGTTAGCGAGATCGTACTGGGCCTCTTCTAACCATTTAACCCCAGATAACGACAGTTGCTTAAGGTGCACTGACTCAGGAGTAAACACGCCCTGTAACTGCAAGCGGCCTTGGTGCCAGTCACTATCTAATTCTGCCACTTCGATTTGGTTTGGGGTGAAATAGAACGTTGCACTTGGCTCGACCCATTGCTGATTCTGATAGTTAACCGAGTCAGCATCAAAAGAAAGATAGCCGTTGTCTTGCTGCCAAAGCGACTGATGTGGCGTGATGTTTTCGGCCGACAGATCGAGGTTTACTACGCGCACGCCTTGATAGGTGAGGTTGCTCTTCAAGACATCAAGGCTATTGATATCGCGTATCCAACCGGTTTTATCCAATTGCTGTAACCAGCTATCAATGGGCTGCTTATCATCAAGATTAAGCTTGTTGATAGTGACATTGATCAGCGACCAGCCTTGTGGGTATTGTTCTGCTTGGCCGGAAATCTGCGCACCATTCCAGTTGAAGGAAGCGCCATACACCGTGCTATTTTCGGCTTGGTAGCGGGCATCGATCAGGAGATTATCGAGAGCATGACCTGCGACATAAAGTTGATCGGCAGAAAACTGCATATCACCATAAGGCAGCACTTGCTGCTCATCTTGCCAAGTTGGCTGGTCGATCTGCAGATTGACGCCGCGTGCTGACCAATCTTTCACGACTAACTCACTCTGTTTAAATGCGAGTTGAGCGATTTCAAATTGGCGTAGCGTCGCCCAAGCGGGTTGAGAGAGGTTGAGATTGGCCTGCTCAATCACGATCGCATCAAAGCGCCATGTTTGCTCGGTTGGTAACGACGGGTGCAACCACAATGCCACTTTAGGTAAATAGAGCGGTGCTTCTTCCCCAATGGTAAGGCCGTGTAAAGTGAGCTGCAATGGCGGGGTAAATTCGGCTTGTTCAACCTGCATGGGTTGGGTTGAAAACTGCGCTAAGGCTTGATTGACGACCTGCGTTGCATAGTGGCTGCGCATCACGGCATAGAAAATGGCGATGGAAAGAGAAATAAGCAGCAGCACAGCAAGCAATAGGTAGCTAAGTCGTTTTTTCACAAGGCCCAATCCATAATGAGGGTGAGTTATGATTCTGTCGGCAAACTAGGCGCTCTGCAACAAAAAAGCCCCTCATTGAGGGGCTAATAGCGGATATTTAAGCAAACGTCACTAATCTAGCTGTGGGCCAGCGGCGACGAGTGCTTTACCTTCTGCATTGTCGGTGTATTTATCAAAGTTGTTGATAAAGCGCTGGGCAAGATCGTGTGCTTTGCTTTCCCATTGTAGCGGGTCAACATAGGTATCACGCGGATCAAGGATCGCTGGATCAACACCTGGCAGAGATGTCGGAACTTCAAGGTTGAAGATTGGAATATGAGTGGTTTTCGCATTTTCAATCGAACCATCCAAAATCGCATCAATGATGCCACGCGTATCTTGGATAGAAATACGTTTACCAGAACCATTCCAACCGGTGTTCACTAGGTAGGCTTCTGCGCCTGCCGCTTCCATACGTTTTACTAGCACTTCTGCATACTTGGTTGGGTGAAGCGTTAGGAACGCAGCGCCAAAACAAGCTGAGAACGTTGGTGTTGGCTCTGTAATGCCACGCTCAGTACCCGCTAGCTTAGCAGTAAAGCCAGATAGGAAGTGGTACTTAGTTTGCTCTGGTGTCAGTTTAGACACTGGCGGTAGCACCCCAAATGCATCAGCAGATAGGAAGATCACCTTGTTGGCATGCCCACCTTTCGACACAGGTTTAACGATGTTGTCGATATGATGAATTGGGTAAGAAACACGCGTGTTTTCTGTTTTTGAACCATCATCAAAGTTGATTGAGCCATCGCCACGTACTGTAACGTTTTCCAGTAGCGCATCGCGACGAATCGCATTATAGATATCAGGCTCTGCTTCTTTCGATAGTTTGATGGTTTTCGCGTAACAGCCGCCTTCAAAGTTGAACACGCCGTCATCATCCCAACCATGCTCATCATCACCAATCAGTGCACGCTTAGGATCCGTTGATAGAGTCGTTTTACCAGTACCTGATAGACCAAAGAATACTGCAACATCACCGTCTTCACCCATGTTGGCACTACAGTGCATTGAAGCGATATCTTTCAATGGCAGGAAGTAGTTCATCATGGCGAACATGCCTTTCTTCATTTCGCCGCCGTACCAAGTACCACCAATCAACTGAGTGCGCTCAGTTAGGTTAAATACGGTGAAGTTTTCAGAGTTAAGACCATGCTCTTCCCATTTCTGGTTGGTGCACTTCGCGCCGTTCATTACCACAAAATCCGGTTCGAACGTTGCCAACTCTTCTTCTGTTGGTCGCAAGAACATGTTTTTCACAAAGTGCGCTTGCCACGCCACTTCAGTGATAACACGGATACTCAGACGGGTATCTGGGTTAGCACCGCAGTAGCCGTCAATCACAAACAAGCGCTTACCTGACAACTGGTTAGTCACCAATTGCTTCAGATCATTCCAAACCGCTTGGTTGATAGGTTTGTTATCGTTTTTAACCGCATCTGACGTCCACCACATATGTTCCTCTGTAGTGGCATCTTTAACGATATATTTATCTTTTGGGGAGCGACCGGTGAAAATACCAGTGTCGACAGCGACGGCGCCAAGTTCAGTGACTACTCCACGTTCGTAGCCTTCTAGATCAGCACGCGTTTCTTCTTCGAACAACAATTCGTAACTAGGGTTGCGTACAACCTCTTTTACGTCATGAAGCCCATGCTTGGTTAGATCAATTGTTGCAGCCTTTGTATGTTCCATAACGGTCATAGGTGCTCCTTGTGGGAAGTTTTTTGTAGGGATTTTGTAATAATGTTTTATTTTTCTCTATTAACCATGCTAGCAACGAGGCCCAGATAAAACAGGGAGGTAGTTCAAATATTAACCATGATTTTCACGTGGTTTTAGGTGACTCGTCACATATTGGTAGTGATATTTTATCGCGTAGGCAAAGGGTTGCGCTAGATCAAATGGATTAATAATGTACAGAAATTAAGTACAGCGTACTGTTGTCTAACTTCCCGTAATTACTAGGTTTAGGTCACAAAAAAAGCCAGCGAGATGCTGGCTTGTGCGGGATTTTACGTGCTTGTTAAACTGTGCAAATTAATGCACAGTTTTATCACCGCTCTGTGCGTTGATAAACAGTTCTTCCACTTCAGATTCATTGAATGAATATGTTGTACCGCAGTAATCACAATGTAAGGATACCGATCCTTCTTCTGCTAAAATGTCATTAATTTCAGTACGATTGACGGTAATTATCGCCGCACCACTACGCTCACGTGAACAGCCACAGTGGAATACCACTGGTTGAGGTTCAAATAGGCGAACTTTATCTTGGTTGTAAAGGCGGTAAAGTAGCTCTTGCGCTTCTAGGCCAAATAGCTCTTCGTCTTTTACTGTGTTGGTTAATTGCTCTAGGTGTTCAAAGTCTTCTGCTGAACCGGTGCCATCTGGCATGATTTGAATCAACATACCAGCAGCGTGTGCTTTGCCGTTCAGTTCACCGGTACGGATCCACAAGCGAGTTTTTAGCTGTTCTGAGTTCGCAAAATAGTTTTCAATCACTTGCGTTAGATTTTCACCTTCTAGGCCAACTACGCCTTGGTAGCGTTCACCTTTTTTCGGTTCAATCGTGATCACTAGGTAACCTTTACCCATCATCTCATGCAGTGTGGCATTATCAGCAATGTCACCTTCCCAGCGCGCAACACCACGGATCTTTTGATCGTGATCGCCGTTGATAACCGCAAGAGAAACCGGGCCGTCACCTTGTAGTTGAATCGTAATCGAACCTTCAAATTTCAACGTTGCGGTTAAAAGGGTAGTTGATACCAGTAGCTCACCCAGCAGTTTTTGCAGTGCAACCGGGTATTCCTTGCTTGCGATAATTTGTTGGTATGCTTCATCCAGTTGCACCATTTCGCCACGTACTGATAGATCTTCAAATAGGTAGCGATTTAAAACGTTGTTTGTGATTACAGTATCAGTCATTAGGACAGTCCGGCTTATTGATGTTTAAACTTAATGATATCGCGGCGCTGCTTTTTATCAGGGCGGCGTTCAGGGCTAGGATTGTGAGCGTTCAGTTTACGCTGGCGTGCATATTCTTCACGCTTTGCTACGCTTTCCGTCGTCTCAGAGTAAAGAGTTTGCGCTTCTGGCGCACCACGACGTTGGCCAGAAATCTTTTCGATAATGATCGTTTTTTCTTCGTTGGCTTGACGCAAAGTAAGCACCGCACCAAGTTCTACATTCTTACTTGGTTTGCTGCGTTGTCCATTATAGTGAACTTTGCCACCATCGACCATATCTCGTGCGATGGAACGCGTTTTGTAAAAGCGCGCAGCCCAAAGCCATTTATCCAATCTTACCGTGTCTATTGGGGAACTCATTGCACTCTTTACCCTCTAACTAGGTTAACTATCGCCCTAACAATGGTGATGTTGTGCGCACTTTTCAAGGTAAGGTTAGAAAATAGACTTTAAAGGGGGGGCGACGGAACATTTTTATATAGAGCCATAATATAGTTTGTTAGAATTAACAGTCGTGGGTTATATACATCTTTTTATTCATGTTTATATCGCTACACAGTGTCGATATGGATCAATCATCATCAAGGAAATGCAGTGAAGCCGTTCAGCTTTCGTTCTCCCTCTTTGCAAAAGCTCGTAGCCAATCAAGCGGTGATTAGCGCTTGGGTTACCGTCATTCTTTTGCTCTCGGCGGCTTGGGTTGCCGGGAAATTGATCTGGTTTCCGTATCAACAAGTGGATGTCGTCACGTGGCAGCCATCCAGTCGCAATATGCCTGCTGGTAGTCAGCAAGCTCGCCTTGATTTATCAACATTACAAAACAGCCATTTGTTTGGTCGTTATCAAGCCGATGTCGTCGCTCCTGTTGCCAAACCTAAACTAGAAGATGCGCCGAAGAGCCGTTTGAATGTGGTCTTGGTGGGTGTCGTGACCAGTAGTGATGCGGGAAAAAGCTTGGCGGTCATCGCCAAGGGTGGCAAGCAAGCCACTTATGGCATTAACGAAGTGATTGCGGGGACACAAGCGAAGGTTGTGCAAGTACAATCCGATCGCATTATTGTTGATAACTCTGGCCGTAATGAAACCGTGATGCTCGAAGGAATTAAGTACTCCAAGCCGGTGCAACGCGCGGCGCAAACATCCCCTGCCTTAAGCGCCAATACTAAAGATAAGCTGGAACAAATCCGCGCTGAAATCACCAAAGATCCAAAACAAATTTTCCAATACGTTCGCATGTCGCAAATGAAGCAAGATGGCGAGGTTGTGGGTTATCGTTTAAGTGCTGGTAAAAGCCGCGAGTTGTTTGACTCGGTGGGATTAAAAAATGGCGATGTTGCCACCCACTTAAATGGACAAGATTTACGTAATGCCGCAGCGATGGGTGAAATTTTCAGCCGTCTGGCAGAGTTAACCGAATTGAATTTAACGGTAGAGCGTAATGGCCAGCCATACGATATCTACATTGAATTATAAAACGCGCAGAAAAAATTATCCTTTGAGGAGTATCAAGTGAAGCATTGGCTTAAGAAAAGCGCATGGCTATTAGCCGCAACCTTAGTGGTTTCTCCAGTAGCGATGGCCAGCGAATACAGCGCCAGCTTTAAGGGCACCGACATTCAAGAGTTTATTAATATTGTTGGTCGAAACTTAGAAAAAACCATCATTGTTGATCCGTCTGTGCGTGGAAAAATTGATGTCCGTAGCTATGACACCTTGAGCGAAGAGCAGTACTACAGCTTCTTCCTCAATGTATTAGAAGTGTATGGCTACGCTGTGATCGAGATGGATAACGGCATCCTTAAAGTGATTAAGTCGAAAGACGCTAAAACATCGGCGATCCCAGTAGTGGGTGATGGCGACGTGAAAGGCGACGAAGTGGTCACTCGCGTAGTCACGGTGCGTAATGTCTCGGTGCGTGAGCTTTCTCCTCTGCTACGCCAACTGAATGATAATGCCGGTGCGGGTAACGTTGTTCACTATGACCCGGCCAATATCATCTTGATCACTGGCCGTGCCGCGGTAGTGAACCGTTTAGCCGATATCATCAAGCGCGTTGACCAAGCGGGTGACAAAGAAATTGAAGTGGTGGATCTGAAAAATGCTTCAGCCGCTGAAATGGTGCGCATTGTTGATGCATTGAATAAGAGCAGCGACAGCAAAAACACCCCAGGATTTTTACAACCTAAGCTGGTGGCCGATGATCGTACTAACTCAGTACTGATTTCTGGTGACCCACAGGTGCGTAAGCGTCTGCGTAAATTGATCCAACAACTTGATGTTGAAATGGCCAGCCGTGGTAACAACCAAGTGGTTTACCTTAAATACGCCAAAGCGGAAGACTTGGTCGATGTGTTGAAAGGTGTCTCGGACAATCTACAAGCGGAACAGACGTCTGGCGGTAAAGGGGCGAAATCCAATTCTGACCAAGTGATGATTGCCGCGCACGTATCCACCAACGCATTGGTGATCACTGCGCCCCCATCCATCATGACCGCGCTGCAAAACGTAATTGCTCAGCTTGATATTCGTCGTGCACAAGTCTTGATTGAAGCCTTGATTGTCGAAATGGCCGAAGGTGACGGCATCAATCTTGGTGTGCAGTGGGGCTCGTTAGAAACTGGAGCGACCATTCAATATGGCAACACGGGTGCACCAATTGGCCAAGTGATGGTCGGTTTGGAAGAGGCAAAAGATCAAACCAGCACCGAATATTACAACGATAGCAATGGTAATCGCGTACCTTATACCGTGACCGAATCTGGCGACTACAGCACCTTAGCTTCTGCTCTGTCGGGTGTTAACGGTGCGGCGGTGAGCATCATGATGGGTGACTGGACCGCGCTATTAACCGCGGTATCAACCGACTCGAACTCTAATATTCTTTCATCACCAAGTATTACGGTGATGGATAACGGCGAAGCCTCATTCATCGTTGGTGAAGAAGTACCGGTATTAACCGGTTCTACCGCAGGTTCTAATAACGATAACCCATTCCAAACCGTTGATCGTAAAGAAGTCGGTATCAAACTGAAAGTGGTGCCACAAATCAACGAAGGTAATTCAGTGCAACTGAATATTGAGCAAGAAGTCTCCAATGTACTTGGTGCTAATGGCGCGGTGGACGTACGTTTTGCTAAGCGTCAGTTGAACACCTCAGTGATTGTTGAAGATGGTCAGATGATTGTCTTAGGCGGTTTGATTGATGAGCGTGCGATGGAAAGCGAATCGAAAGTGCCGCTATTGGGTGATATCCCTGTGCTTGGTCACTTGTTCAAATCAACCAGCACTCAGGTTGAGAAAAAGAACCTGATGGTATTTATCAAACCAACCATCATTCGCGATGGGGTGACCGCCGATGGTATTACTCAACGTAAGTACAATTTCATTCGTGCTGAGCAGTTGTTCAAATCAGAACAGGGTTTGAAGTTGATGGATGACAGCCACATTCCGGTATTGCCTGAATTTGGTCACGAACGTCAACACCCGGCTGAGATTCAAGCCTTTATTGATCAAATGGAAAGCGTGCAATGATGGAGTTAGATGCGGTGCATCTGCATCGCCGCTTACCGTTTGGTTTTGCCAAACGTTTTAACTTGGTGCTAGAACAAGAGCCAGAGGGTTTGACGTTATTTTACGTTGAGCCGTTGTCGATTGAAGCGCTGTTAGAAGTAAAGCGCACCACCTCGGTGAGCTTTATTTTGCAGGCGGTGAGCAAAGAAATTTTTGAGAAAAAGCTCACCACAGCCTATCAACGCGATTCTTCGGAAGCGCGTCAGTTGATGGAAGATATTGGCGCCGATAGCGATGACTTTTTCTCGTTGGCAGAAGATCTGCCGCACGATGAAGATTTGTTAGAGTCAGAAGACGATGCGCCGATCATTAAATTGATCAATGCCATGTTGGGTGAAGCGATCAAAGAAGGCGCATCGGATATCCATATCGAAACGTTCGAGAAGAGCTTATCGATTCGTTTCCGCGTTGATGGTGTGTTACGTGATGTGTTGTCGCCAAGTCGCAAGTTGGCACCGTTATTGGTGTCACGCGTGAAGGTCATGGCGAAGCTCGATATTGCAGAGAAACGTGTCCCGCAAGATGGCCGTATTTCACTGCGTATTGGTGGCCGAGCGGTTGATGTGCGTGTTTCGACGATGCCGTCTTCACATGGTGAGCGTGTGGTTATGCGTTTGCTGGATAAAAATGCCACACGTCTTGATTTGCACAGCCTTGGGATGGAAGCGAAAACGCATCAACAGTTCCAAGCGATGATTGCTCGACCGCACGGCATTATTTTGGTGACGGGCCCGACCGGTTCGGGTAAGTCGACCACCTTGTATGCGGGCTTGCAAGAGATCAACAGTAACGAGCGCAACATTCTTACCGTTGAAGACCCGATTGAATTTGATATCGATGGCATTGGCCAAACGCAAGTGAACCCTAAGGTGGACATGACGTTTGCCCGTGGTCTGCGTGCGATTTTGCGTCAAGACCCTGATGTGGTGATGGTTGGTGAAATTCGTGACTTAGAAACAGCGCAAATTGCCGTGCAAGCCTCGTTGACTGGTCACTTAGTGATGTCGACGCTGCACACCAATACCGCGGTAGGTGCGATTACGCGCCTGCGTGATATGGGCATCGAACCGTTTTTGATTTCCTCTTCACTACTGGGCGTTCTCGCGCAACGTTTGGTCCGCACATTGTGCCCAAGCTGTAAGCAAAGCTATGAAGCGGATACTGCGCAAAAAGCGTTGTTTGACCTGAGTGCAGATGATTCATTAACACTGTACAAGCCCGCGGGTTGTGAGAAATGTAATCACAAGGGTTATCGCGGCCGAACTGGTATTTATGAATTATTGATGGTTAACGAACAAGTTCAAGAGCTGATCCATAACGAAGCGGGTGAGCAGGCGATGGAAAAAGTGGTTCGTCAGCACACACCTTCGATTCGTTGTGACGGCCTAGCAAGAGTTCGCCAAGGCGTAACATCACTTGAAGAAGTGATGCGAGTAACCAAGGAAGGCTAATGGCGGCGTTCGAATACAAAGCACTTAATGCGAAAGGCAAATCACAAAAAGGGGTGATGGAAGGCGACAATGCCCGCCAAGTCCGTTCACGCCTTAAAGAGCAAGGCTTAGTGCCGATTGATGTGGTGGCGACGCGCGCGAAGCAGCAAGCCAACACGCCAGAAACCGAAGCTCTCACTTTTAAGCGCGGGATCAGCACGCCAGATTTGGCGTTGATTACTCGTCAGCTGTCTACGCTAGTGCAATCGGGCATGCCGCTCGAAGAGTGTTTGCGTGCGGTGTCTGAGCAAGCGGAAAAACCGCGTATTCGTACCATGTTAATGGCGGTACGAGCTAAGGTGGTTGAAGGACACACCTTGGCTGACGGCTTGGGGGATTACCCACATGTCTTTGATGAACTGTTTCGTTCGATGGTCGCCGCGGGTGAAAAATCGGGCCACCTTGATGGTGTGCTTGAGCGCCTTGCCGACTACGCAGAGAATCGTCAGAAGATGCGCAGCAAACTTCAACAAGCATTGATCTATCCAGTGGTGCTGGTGGTGTTTGCGATTGCGATTGTCGCGTTCTTGTTGGCTTCGGTGGTGCCTAAAATTGTTGGCCAATTTGTCCAGATGGGCCAAGAACTGCCTCTTTCAACCCGCATTTTGATCAGCGCCAGTGAGTTTGTGCAGCATTGGTGGATCACCATTGCGATAGCCCTTATTGCGTTGGCTTATTTGGTGCGTTACGCCTTATCTAAGCCTTCCATTCGTTTGAGTTGGGATCGCAAAGTGATCGCGATGCCAGTGATCGGTAAGATTGCTCGCGGCCTTAATACCGCCCGTTTCGCGCGTACATTATCGATCTGTACCTCGAGTGCCATTCCCATTTTGGATGGTATGAAAGTCGCGGTTGACGTGATGTCGAACCAATACGTCAAACAACAAGTGTTGCTCGCATCGGATCGGGTGCGTGAAGGGGCTAGCCTGCGAAAATCGTTGGATCAAACCAAACTGTTTCCACCGATGATGCTGCATATGATTGCCTCGGGTGAGCAAAGTGGTGAATTAGAGAGTATGTTGACTCGCGCGGCAGACAACCAAGATGCCAACTTTGAGTCGATGGTGAATATTTCGTTGGGGATCTTTACCCCATTAATGATTGCTGTATTGGCGGGATTGGTGCTGTTTATTGTAATGGCCACTATGATGCCTATTTTAGAAATGAACAACTTAATGAGCGGCAAATAACGCTGACCAGAAAGAGACTTCTTGGAGACAATAATGAAAAAACAACATAATAAAAAACAGTCTGGCTTCACCTTGTTAGAGTTGATGGTGGTAGTGGTTATTTTAAGTATCTTAGCCAGTGTGGTTGCGCCAAACTTGCTCGGCAGTAAAGACACCGCGGCACAGAAGAAAGCCACGGTTGATATTAAAGCGCTGGAAACGGCTCTTGATACGTACAAGCTTAACCACAACGTTTATCCAACCACCGATCAAGGTTTGGAAGCTTTGGTGACTGAGCCAAGCAACCCAACGCCACGCAACTACCCACAAGATGGTTACATCAAGCGTCTACCGCAAGACCCATGGGGCAACGATTACCAATACCTAAGCCCAGGCGATAACGGCAACATTGATGTCTTCACGCTAGGCGCTGATGGCCAAGAAGGTGGTGATGGTGTTAATGCCGATGTCGGCAACTGGAATCTACAAGATTTCCAATAATCTTCTTATTGATGAGTTTGGCGGCATAGGCCGCCATTTCTCTCTTCACTGGATGAGTTTTTCACTCTGATGTTGGTTGAATTTAAATAGTGCGCGGCATGTCGAAAAGTAAAGGCTTTACCCTAATCGAAGTGTTATTGGTGGTGGCGTTGATTGCCATCATGGCTTCAACAGTGGTGTTTTCTTTACCTGATAACAGTCGTGATGAAGCGGAGCACCAAGCTAAATCGCTTTGGTTACGCTTACAGCTACTCAATGAAGAAGCAATGCTCAGTGGCCGTGATTTTGGGCTGCGTATTGAGCAAGCCAAAGGGCGTTACTTCTTGCAGCAGCTCGAAAATGAGGGCTGGCAACCACTTAAGTTAGATCGCTTACCTTACGAAACACAGTTGGTCGACTCATTGAAGATGGAATTTAATCTGGGTGGTTCGGCATGGCAGGATCAAGAACGCTTATTTAATCCTACTTCACTGTTTGATGAAGAGATGTTTGCCGATCTAGAAGAAGAGAAAAAGTTACCCGCCCCGCAGGTATTCGTGATGTCGAGTGGTGAAGTCACCCCATTCTCTATTGCTATTTATCCAAGCGACGCTGATTTAGAGCAAAGCGCATGGCAGGTAGTGGCAAAAGAAAATGGCCAAATCATCTTGTTGCAACCGGGAGAGCAAGAGGAATTAGCCGATGAGAGATAACTCAAGCCAACCTTGCTTAAGCAAACCTCGCTCAAGCAAACGCCAGCGACGTGGCTTTACCTTACTTGAGGTGCTCGTTGCGTTAGCGATTTTCGCCATGTCAGCGATGGCCTTGGTGCGCTCTGTGAGCCAGCACATAAATACTCTGACGCTGATGGAAGAAAAAGCCTTTGCGGCCATGGTGGTGGATAACCAAATGGCCAAAGTGATGCTCAACCCGCAAGCATTGAAAAAACAGAGCGGTAAAGACCAATTGGCAGAACGCACTTGGTACTGGACGGTCGCTCCGGTATCGACTTCTGGCGGTTTGATTCGTGCTTTTGATGTTTCAGTGGCAAGTTCGCGACAAGGGACGCCGATTTTAACGGTGAGAAGCTATGTCGCTAAATAAACGCTTATTTAAATCGCGTGCGGCGCGTGGCGGCAAACGTGCAGGCTTTACCTTGATTGAAGTGCTGGTGGCGATGTCGATTTTTGCTTTCCTCGCCGCAGGGGCTCAGCAGGTATTGAATCAGATGTATCGCAGCAATGCGATTTCGCAAGAGCGTAGCGAGCGCCTCAAAACCTTGCAGCGTACTCTGGTCTTTATGGATAACGATTTTCGCCAAATGGCTTTGCGTCAAATGCGCACCAATGGGGAAGAACCAAGCACTAAGTTAGTTGAATGGAAAGACTACTTGCTCGATTCGGATGGTAAAGGCGTGATGTTTGCGCGTGCCGGTTGGCATAACCCACAGCAGCAATTCCCGCGTGGTGAAGTCACCAAAGTAGGTTATCGCATCAAGGATAATCAATTGCAGCGAGTGTGGTGGCGCTACGTAGATACGCCAGCAGGTCAAGAAGGCATGATCATGCCGTTGATTGATCAAGTTGACAGTTTTGATATGCGTTTTTTTGATGGCAAACAATGGCTCAAGCAGTGGGACAAAACCATGACACTGCCCAAGGCGGTGCAAGTCTCACTGACCTTTAGTGATTATGGCGAAATTGAACGCATTTATCTGACGGGTGGTGGATCGATTGCGGTGGAGAGTCGCGATGAAGAGTAGTCAGCGTGGCGTGGCTTTATTAGTGGTGCTGCTGATTTTAGCCTTGATGACGGGAGTGGCAGCGACCATGTCGGAACGTTTGTTTGGGCAGTTTAAGCGCTCATCCAATCAGTTAAATTATCAACAAGCTTACTGGTATAGCATTGGTGCGGAAGCCTTGGCAGTGGTAGGCATCGAGCAGAGTTACCAAGACAGCGACACCATCAATATGTCGCAGCCTTGGGCGTTGGAAGAGCAAAACTTTCCGCTGGATTACGGCAGCCTTACTGGGCAGCTGCGTGATCGCCAAGCTTGTTTCAATATCAATGCGTTGGTGGATCTTGAGGCGGAAGCGGGCTCGGACAGTGCGCCTTATTTAGTGACCGTCTTGCAACAGCTCATGTCTGAATTGGATATCGATAGTCATGTCGCCGAAGTGGTCGCGCATTCAAGTTGGGAGTTTATTGATACCAATAATCACATCAACTCAGTAACGGGCGTGGAAGATAGCCATTATGAATCGATGGCTCCCGCTTATATGACGGCGGATGGCGTATTGGCTGAGGCGAGTGAATTACGCGCGGTCAACCTGGTGTCAGGTGAAGTGATGACGAAGCTAGAGCCTTATACCTGTGCGCTGCCTACCGCGGAGTTCCGTCTTAATGTGAACACTTTGCCTGCGGAACAATCTCGCTTGTTAGTGGCGATGTTTGGTGATCAGTTAAGCGACAGCGATGCACAAAGTTTACTAGAAAATCGCCCTTTCGATGGTTGGGGCGATGTTGATCAGTTTTTGGCCGAGTCACAACTCGCCTCATTAAGCGATGAAGTTAAAAAACGAGTTAAAGCCTATCTCACGGTAGACAGTGCTTATTTTGAATTGGATGCACGAATCGTGGTGGGGGAATCGCAAGTGCGTATTCGCAGCCTACTGTTCAGTGCAAATAGAGAAACCGCAACGGTGATAAGCCGTCGCTTTGGAGGAATCGGTGAGCGAGTACTTAATCGTTCGACTGAGCAATAATCGCCAGGCAAAAAAGCCGTGGTTGGTTTGGTCTGAAAGCCAGCAAGAAGTGATCGCCAGTGGTGAATTAAGCGCTGAGCAAGCGCTTGATGAGATCGCGAGCTACGCGCAAGCACGTCACACCATCGTGTTATTAAACAGTGCTGATGTGCTGTTGAAAGAGGTCAACATTCCCGCTGGTGGCGCGCGTCAATTTGATGCGATGCTACCGTACTTGGTCGAAGATGACGTCGCACAAGATGTCGATGGTATGCATTTTACGGTGCTGGCTAAGCAAGGTCAGATTGCCCATGTTGCTGGTGTCGACCGTGAATGGTTAGCGCGTGAATTAGAGACGCTCAAACAAGCAGGCTTTAACGTGACTAAAGTTCTGCCAGATGCGCTGGCATTACCAGATGTTGACGGCATTGCAGCGGTTGAATTGGCGGGCCAATGGTTATTGAAGAAACAAGCATACCAAGCGCTGACTATTGAATCTGATTGGTTGGCGATAGTGGCTCAATCTGAATGGGTTAAGAAAGGTGATGATTGGCTAGCGTTGCATGCCTATTCACCACTGCCTAAGCTGAATTTAGCACCAGAGCAAGATTGGCAACAAGCGGAGCCACAATTGGTGATGCAATTGCTGGGGCGCCAAGCGATGTTTACGCCAGTGAACTTGTTGACGGGCTGCTTTAAACCGAAGTCTGGTGTCGGTCGTTACCTCAAAGTATGGCGAAAGGCGGCTATTGCCGCTGGCGTTGTCGCGGTGGTATTGGTGGCGCAAAACCTAATTCAAACCTATCAAGCAGAACAACAAGCCGCTAAGTATCGTGCTGAAAGTGAACGTATTTTCCGCTCCGTTCTGGTCGGAAAAACGAAGATCCCGACCGTCAGCTATTTAAAGCGTGAATTGGATAATGAAGCCAAGCGTCTGTCGGGTGGTAATAGCGATGAGTCGTTATTGGTGTGGATGGCAAAACTGCCATCGGCAATCAAATCGGTGCCTGATTTTACTCTGACTGGGATTAAGTTTGATCGCCAACGTGGTGAAATTCAACTGCAAGCCAGCAGTCAAGATTTTCAAGCCTTTGAACAAGCACGCGCGAAGCTAGAAGAGCAATTTTCCGTGCAGCAAGGTCAGTTGAGTAAATCCGGTCAACTTGTAGTTGGCGATCTGATTTTAAAGCCGCGATGAGGAAGCAAGCATGAATAAATTATTAGCCTCGTTGCAAGTTTGGTGGCTGCGTATTACACCGCGTGAACAGCGTTTAGTGATGGTGGGTGGTGTGGCATTGATCATCGGTATCCTATTTTGGGGAATTTACCAACCGATGGTGCAGCGTGCCGAATTGGCGCAAAATCAGCTGCGTACCGAAAAGCAGTTATTGAGCTGGGTACAGAATAAAGCGGATGACATTGTCGTCTTGCGTGGTAATGGTGCTAGGGCGTTATCACCACTGCCGTTTAACCAAGCGGTTTCTTCGTCGGCGCGTCGTTTTAATATCGAACTTGTGCGTGTGCAACCACGTGGTGAAGAGATGCAAGTTTGGGTGCAGCCATTGCCATTTAATCAATTGGTTAGTTGGTTGGAGTACTTACAACAGAATCATGGTGTCGAAGCACAATTTCTTGATATTGATAAGAACGAGCGCGTTGGTGTGGTTAATGTTAAGCGCCTGCAACTAAGCAAAGGATAGTCGCCAGTGAAAAAAAAGATAACCTTGATGGTGGTGTTACTGCTGACGTTTATCGTCAGTGCCATCGTCCATCTTCCGATTCAAGTGGTGCTGGCATACGCGCCACTGCCGACACAACTGAAAATTAGCCAAGCCAGCGGAACGTTATGGCAAGGCCAAGCGCAGCAAGTTCGATGGCAGCGCTACCAGCTTGGGCAGGTCTCTTGGCAGTTTGCGCCAAGTGCGCTATTGAGTGGCAATGCCGAAGCCAAGGTTCGCTTTGGCCGTGGCAGCCAATGGCAGCTGCAAGGTCGCGGTACTGTCGGCTACGGTTTAAAAGGCGCTTATGCCGAAAACTTACTTGCCTCGATGCCTGTCACCGAAGCGTTAAAGTTGGCTCCTGCATTGCCGATCCCCTTGACGCTAGAGGGCCAATTAGAGCTGAATGTGAAGCAATTGAGCTATGCTGCGCCCTATTGTGCGCAAGGTACGGGTAGTTTGGTGTGGAACACTGATGTGGTCGGCACGCCATTAGCGGATCTGCAACTAGGGCCGGTGATTGCGGATCTAGACTGCCAAGATAGCCAAATCAGTGTGAAAGGCACTCAGCAAAGCGCACAAGTGCGTAGTGAATTTTCCGCTGAGTTAATGCCGGATCAACGTTTTAGTGCCAAGGCGTGGTTTATCCCGCAAGCCGCGATGCCAACGGCGCTGTCAGAACAGTTGCAATGGTTGCCGAAGCCGGATGCGCAAGGGCGTTACCAGTTTAGCTATCGTGGCCAAATTTGACGAATCACTAAAAGCCTCATTAATGAGGCTTTTTTCTATCTCTTGGTTAACCATTTGGATGATTAGTCTAAAAACTAGCGATATTGTGGGTGTGCAACACAGTTTCAGCGGATGGAATTTCTTATAATCTGAGGCCTGTCTCGCATTCTCTGTTCACTATTAAAAACCCTATGATTACGCTTGCTAATTTGGTCAATTCTTTCGGCCCATTTTTCGAATTACTCGATGTTCCCATTGCAATTATCGATACCAATGGCACTTATATTTACTATAACGAGGCCAGTGCGCAGATTGATCAAATTCCTCGAAATGAAGCGATGGGAGCCAATATTCTTAGTCTCTATAAAGATATGGATGCAGAATCGAGTACTATGTTGCAAGCCGCAATGAATGGCGCTGAATACCGTTCGTGCACCCAAATCTACTACAACAAATATGGCAATAAGGTTGAATATGTTCATTCAACCTCGCCGCTTTATGATGACGCTGGCAACATAATTGGCGCAATTGAAATTGGCTTAAGTAAAAACATTTCTCAACGTATGACCAAAGAAGTGTCGGCGTTGATTCGTACCTTATCTCGTCATAGTCGAAGTGGTAAAAATCCGACCATTATTCATCGTTCCAGTAAAATGACGAGTTTGGTTGAGCAAGCCACCCGCATCGCAACCCAAGATGTTCCCGTGATGATTTATGGTGCTACGGGCACGGGTAAAGAGCTATTCGCTCATCTGATTCATGACAATAGTGAGCGCCGCGAGAAGCCTTTTATCGCGGTAAACTGTGCGGCGATTCCAGAAAACCTGATTGAAAGCATGATGTTTGGTACAGAGAAAGGTGCTTACACGGGAGCGGAAAATAAGTCGGGTTACATTGAAATGGCCGAAGGTGGAACGCTGTTTTTGGATGAGTTAAACTCGCTCAGTATCGATATGCAACCTAAGCTATTACGCTATTTGCAAGATCGCACTTACTGGCGATTGGGCGGTAATAAAGAGCATCGCTCTAATGTGCGCGTTATTGCTGCGGTGAATGAGGCGCCAATGCAGTTAGTCCAAGAAGGGCGTTTACGTGAAGATTTGTTCTACCGTTTATGTGTTGGTTTTATCACAATTCCAAGCTTAAGTGAGCGAAAAGAAGATATAACTCTGCTGGCTGAGCACTTTATTGATAAGTACCAATCTAGCCTTAATCATACGATCACTGGGATCGCTCCTGCGACGAAAACCTTGTTAGAGTCGATGTCATGGGATGGGAACGTACGTATGTTGGAAAATACCATTATTCGTAGTTTGATTTTCCAAGACATGCCAGGGTTATTGTTGCCATCAAGCATCAATACCATCGATATTTCCTTGCCACGCGAAGAGGTGGTGAGCATGGTATCAGCCCCAACAGTTTCTGCTATCGATGTAGAAGAGCCCAGTTCATTAGAGGCCATAACAGGCAGCACTCCAGTTAATCTGGATGAAGCGGTGAAATTTTATGAACGTAATATCATTGTGCGCGCTTTGAACCGTAATCGTGGTTGTTTGTCCAAAGCTGCCCGTGAGTTAGGCGTGCATCGCTCGACTCTGCAATACAAAGTCGAGCGGCATAAGATTGAAACACTTAATTTCTAGAGGTTAACGGACCAATGGTTGTGAATGATTGGTCTTGAGAATATGTGATGTATGTATTTTGGCAGAGCGGCGCTGCCAAAATACATAGAAGGTTGACAGCAGTGCCAGCAGTATTATTTCAGCCAATAGAATCATCCCTCCGTTATCAGAAAACCAAAGTCCGACAATACTTATCGCATTGAGCACCATCGCCGCTAATGGCAGCCAAGGAAAGCATGGCGCTTGATAATACAGCGGATATTGAGGAAATAATCCGGCTTGTTTGGCTCGGCGAAAACGGTAGTGACATAGCGCAATACAGAACCATGCCAAACATCCGACTTGCCCTGTACTGGCAATCAAGAATAGATACAGTTGTTTTGGGGCAATATACGCACTAATTAATGCCACAGAAGCGATTAAGGCCGTAAACAATACCGCATACCAAGGACTGCCGACACGACTGGTGCGAGAGAATATTTTCGGAGCAATATTGTCACTCGACATAGACCAGAGCAAACGTGAACTCGCATACAGTGCTGAGCTACTGGCGGAGAAACCACACAGTACGATCACTAATTGCATTATCACATCAGCATGAGCAATTCCGACTTGAGCAAATACCCAGATAAATGGGCTAATTGCCGCTTGAGCGCCAGGAGGGTAGATAAACACCAGCATCATCGTAGTGAGGATATAAAACAGAAAGACGCGAACAATCAGCATTTTGATGATCTTATTCATTGATGCGCCTTTATCTTCCGCTTCGCCAGCCAATGTGCCAATGATTTCGACGCCTTGAAAAGCGTATGTCACCGTCGACATACTGGCGAGGATGCCAATCAGTCCGTTAGGTAAACGGCTTTGTTCGCTCATGATACTACTTTGCGCCACCGTATCTAAATCGCCAAAAATGAGGCACAAACAAGCGATTAAGAATGCGACGATCGTGACGATTTTCAGAGAGGCGAATAGAGTTTCACTCTCACCGTAGGCTTTGACGGTGTATAAGTGAACCGAACAGATGAATAACAGTATTAGACCGATGTAAACGGTAGTGGAGATCGAAGGAAAGAGATTGTTCAACGTCATTGACGTGGCAGTCAGATCTGCCGAGATAGTCAGCACCCAACTTAGCCAATATAACCAGCCAATCATAAAAGACCAGTACGGACTTTTAAATAATACGCGCATATAGTGTTGAAACGAGCCAGAGTGAGGCATGGCACTGCTTAGCTCACCTAGGCTAAGCATGGTAAGTAGCATGATGATACCTGCGATAGCGTAGGCTATAGGTGTACCAAGACTACCTGCAGTCTCAAGTGGGGAAGAGATGCCGACAAATAATCCGGTACCAATAGTACCACCAATAGAGATCATCATAAGGTGGCGAAGATTCAACCCTTTCCCCAGCTCGTTTGCCATTACATTGCCTCAGCTAATTCATTGACTTCTAGTGCTCTAGCTGAGAACAGCGGTGTTGCAGTGCTGGCTAAAGCTTCTTGTGCTGGGATTATTTGCAATTCCCATTGCTGACGGTTGGCGGTTTCAGTGAGTACGCTGTAAACCGCGTTATTACAGAGTTCAAATGCGCGTACAGCATCAATGTTGTTTAGGTAATGGCCGGTAAATAATGAAGTAATGAGATCGCCGACACCAACGGGTTGACGAACAAAATCAATTAGGGGGCGTGTTACCATAAATACGCCCTGTTCACATGCTAGTAGCATGGTGAAATCCCTTTTAGAAGCGCAATGTAAGTGCTTTACTAAAACGATTTTAGGCCCCATTTCCAACGCTCGGCGACAAGCGACAATCGCACTGTCTATATCGTGAATCTCAATGCCCGTAAAACGTGCCAATTCAAATTGGTTGGGCACGATAATATCGGCTTGTTTCATGACGCGTTGGCAAAGAGCTTCAGTGACTTCAGGATTGACGATGCATCCTTTTTCTGGATCGCCCATGACGGGGTCGCAGATATACACCGCTTGTGGATTGTGTGCTTTAACTTGTTCAACAGTCGCTAGAATTTCATCCGCTTGAACGCCGCTGCCCATGTATCCAGAAACGATTGCTTTAACTTTACTAGCCGCATCAATATTAATTAAGCCCTCAGTGAGTGTGGTGATGTCACCTTGCTGTAGGACCTTACCAGTCCAACCTTGAGTGTATTGGGTGTGGTTGGAAAATTGTACCGTGTGGATTGGCCAAACTGTGTGACCTAAGCGTTGTAATGGAAACACGGCCGAGCTATTGCCGGCACAGCCATAAACCACGTGAGATTGGATGGAAAGAATACCTTGCATAATTACCTCGAAGTGGGAGCCGTAAGGCTCCCTTTACGGATTACTCTTGAGTAAATAGGTACTCAACACCAGTGGTTTGACATGCCATGAGTAGCGCAGTGTAGTCCAGTTCAAACTCAATTCGGTCACCGACTTTAAGTGCTTGCTGACAATCTTCAATATCTACTAAAGTGTGGTCACTGGTTTGCCCCAATAGCTTGATTGAATCGTCACATGGATGACAACCATCATGCGGGACATCTTGTAAACCAAACGCCAGCAGCGCGCGTTTACGTGTACCATGATCTTCAAACTCTTTAGTTTTCAGGAAGGCATCGACACCCAACTCGCCGACCGGTATCGTTGGTTTTGCATTGAGTTCAATAATTTCAGCGGAAAGGATGTACATATCAGAGCACGCTAACCCGACATCTTTTTGCGAATGGTGGTAATTATCGAGGTATTTCATCTCGACATATTCAATACCAAACTCTTGCAGGCCGCCAAGACGAAGGTGATCTAACCCTTCAGGCCAAATGCCCTTATCCATCAGGTGATAGCTGGTACAGTTACCCGCAGATGCCAGTGGGATAGGCTGACCTCGATCACGCTCTAAACGCGCTTTAATGCGTTTAAGCATCTCACCATTTGTTACGGTTGGTAATACAGTTCCGTAGCAGTTAAAGTTCGAACCAATACCGTAGAGGTATAGGTTGTCGAGTGATTCGATAAGATTGATCAGGTTGAGGATTTGCTCGTAGTGTTCAAACCATACCCCTTCACGTAAGTCGCCTAAATCAATCATCAACAACACACCGTGTTGACGATCTTGTTTCTTTGCTTCTGACGATAGGGCTCTAATCACCGTCTCTTCGCTGTTTAAGCTTAAATCGGCTAAGCGAATCACATCTTTAATCTCGCTTAATACTGGGCTACGAAGTAGGCATTTTAAACAATCGATGTGTTTGATTTTTTCTAGGTTGTAAACGCGAGATTCCGCGACCACTTGAACACCGCCATCAACCACTGCTTGTGCGGTTTCAGGGCAGCCATTAAACACCTTGTTTACAGCCATCATCGACACGCCAAATTCACCAAGATCTTTGATCGCCGTTTGGGTATTCTCTTTTAGCTTGCGGGTATTAATTGTAAGCGTAGGCTTATACATACAGACTCCTTAACTAGGGAGAAGCGAAGCCTCTCCCTAACAACATTAAGCATTAATATTTTCTTGAACGAGCTGGTGCTCAGGGGAGGCATTGCGTTTTTGACCGCGGTTATACAGCACCACAGAGAAGACGATTGCTACCGCAGCACCACCAAAAATTTGTGCCGTATCAAGCCAGAAGTTACCCATCTCAATGCCTTCTGGTGGAATGAATAGAATCGCGATCGCAAAGATGATTGAAGCCAGACCCATGCTTGAAATTACGTAAGGCAGTACCTTGCCTGGAATTTCAAATGAGCGGTGTACGTCCATACGAGTCTTACGCAATACCATGTATGCAGAGAACATCAGTAGGTAAGGTACGAAATAACATACGGTTGTCATCGCAGAAAGAATCCAGTAAGCGCCTTCAAGTGATTCACTTAAGAATGAAGAGAAACACATGATGGTCACTAGAATCGCTTGAATAATCATTGCCATGTAAGGAGTGTCATGCACTGGGTGCATTTTTACTGCAATACTGTTTGGCGCAAGAATTTTGGCTTCTGTCGCGGCTTCTTGGAACATGTAGATCGGGCCTACCAACCATGAGTTGATTTGACCAATTGCGCCAAAGAATAAGCAGCCACCGATCACGCCAGACAACCATGGAACGCCCAGTTCTTTACTAGCAAAATCAATGGATTGGCTTATGCCAGAGACCACGTTCAATTGACCTGCAGGGAAGATGGTGTTGATTGCGACAGTTGCCAACGTGTAGATACCCACGATTAACAGTGATGCGATGATCATTGAGCGAGGGAAATCGCGTTGTGGGTTTTTCATGCGGCCCGCAACCATGCCGGTTACTTCTAAGCCTGCAAAGGCAAACATTGCAGAAGAAGCCAACACGATATTTGACAGCTTAGAGAAGTCTGGGATGAAGCTAGCCGCTTCAGAAACATAATCGGTTTGCATTGGGCGGCCAGAAACTAGCCAGTAAATCGCAATTAAACCGATAATGGCTGCTGGAATGAAGATGCCTAAATACACCGATAGACTATTAACGATGTTGGTGAATTTAAGGCCGCGCATATTGATTAGCGTTAGTACCCAGAAAATTACCGCCGAACCGACCCCAATAAACACTTTGTTTTCAGCAATTTCAGGTGACAGTAGGTTTCCGCTTACCGCTGCAAAACCAAATTGCAGCATTAATGGGAAAAACACGACGCAAGAAAATAGAAAGCAAACAGTTGAAACCCAACCGACGCGAGCGCCGAATGCTTCTTTTACCCAAACAAAGATACCACCGTCTTTTGGCCAACCGGTGGCTAGTTCACCACACACCATGGACAGTGGGATGATCATAAATAGTGCGGCGACCAACCAAATGGCAATAGCCGATGGGCCATAGCCCGCAACCATAGGAATAGAACGCAAAGCTAATACAGCAGCAACGGCCATAAAAACGGCTTCTTTGGTTCCCATTAAGTTTTTGTTTTCTGACATAACAACGTCCTTATTCTTTCAAAGATCCCGTGTGATGCACGGGATCAATTGATGAGGATTAGTAGATATCTTGACCTACGATGTCTTCATAAGTGTCTTCGCGACGGATTAGGCGGTCACTGCCTTCTTTATCAATCATCACAACGGCAGTACGAGGACGGTTGTTGTATACAGTTTGGCTTTCAATGGTGTAAGCACCAGCATCGAGGAATACCATCACATCACCAATTTCAGTGTTGTTTGGTACCGCAAAGAATTCTTCTTTGATGCCCACATGGAAATAATCACCACCATCACATAGAGGGCCAGCTAGTTTCACGTATTTGTCGTGTTCTGCTGCTACTTTTGATGCGTTGAATACATAGAAGAACCAGTTAAAGTGTTGACTATCAGACAGTTGGCTGTAACCTGCGTCAACGAATGTCCAATCGACTAGTTGCTCTACGTTGCCATCTAAGTCATAGAAAGTTTTGGTTTTTTCGCATGACACTTCAGTTAGAAGTACCGCTGCTGAACCGACAACTTTACGCCCTGGTTCGATAACGATCGCGATATCTTCACGCCATTTGTGAACTTCAGAAATGATGGCATCGGCGAAGTCTTGTGATGTGATACCCGCATACATGTTATCTTCTAGCGGATTACCATTCTCTTCGTCATATTTGTATGGCGTTGGGATACCACCACCAACGTTGATTAGTTCGAACTGGATGCCGAGCTTTTCTTCCAAACGACGGCACTCATCCACCATCACTTTGGTTGCTTTGGCAAATGGTTCTGCTTCTGGTACTTGGTCGCCCACATGCATATGTAGACCTTTCAGCGCAACGAATGGCATTTCGATAATGCGGCGACAAGTTTCTTCCGCTTGTTCTAGGTCAAGGCCCGATTTTGCATGGTACGCAGTTACAAGCTCAGCGTGAGTTGCTGATGGTACGTTTGGTTCAACGCGTACACAGACGTTAGCGACTTTCTCTAGGCGGCGAGAGATTGCATCGATATGGTCTAACTCGTAGATACTGTCGACGTTGATTAGGTAAAGTTCGTTAGCAATCGCGTATTCAAGATCGGCTGGCTTTTTAACTACGCCGTTGAATACGATTTGTGAGCCAGGGAAGCCAATTTCAAGACACTTGCGCACTTCGTACATAGAGTTTGCTTCAGCATAAATGCCGGCGTCTTTGATAGCTTTTAGTACTGACATGACAGAACATGCTTTTGAAGCAAAGAATGTCTTGGTGTTTTTGTGTGCTGAGAATGCCGCTTCGATTTCGCGAATGTTACGAATAATTTCATGCTCAGAGTAAACGTAAAGTGGTGTACCGTATTTTTTTGCTAGTGATTCTAGCTCTACACCTTCGAAATGAAGCTTGTTATCGATGGTCTTAAAGCGGCGATCCTGCTCAATGATTTTTTCGCGTTGTAGGTTAAAGTTGTTCATTTCAAAATCAGACATTATTAATTCCTTTCTAAAGTTTGTCTTGGAGACATTTCCCTTAGAGCAGAAAGTGTGCCAATTTTAAAATAAAATAAAATCATTTAAATACAATGACTTATATTAAATTGTTAACTAGATCTACTATAACTAAAAATTTGGTATTTAACGGGTTTTGTGGCGAATTAACCAAAATTCGTTATTGATTTTCGTTAGAAAAAAAGCCCCTAGTAGGAGCTATCTGGTGCTATTTACGTGAACTTGATGGTGCTACGGGAAAGCTCACTTGTACTTTTAAGCCGCCTTCGCTGCGATTGTTAACCACCACTGAACCATTGTGTTGGCTAACAATGCGTTTGACGATGGCGAGGCCAAGCCCTGTTCCTTCGCTGCCACGCGCTGTGTCACCACGAGTAAAGGGTTCAAACAGTTTCGCCACTTGGTCTTTGGCAATCCCCGGGCCATTATCTTCAATACACACCCAGCACAGTTTGTTGTCTGCGGTCATTCCGGTCGAGATTTTCACCCAACCATTGCCGTAGCGTACGGCGTTGACCACTAAGTTACTCACCGCGCGCTTGATTGCGATTGGGCTACCAAAAGCCGGTTTTAAATTGCTTAACAGCGTTTCAATCTCAATATGATGGCGGTTGCCTTCCGAGTTCGCTAAGTCTTGTGAGATATCGTTGAGGTCTACCTCACCAAAAGATTCACGATTAACCGGTTTGAGGTAATCCATAAATTGGCTAATGATTTCATTACATTCTTCGGTATCGCTAATAATCCCTTCTGCAAGGTAGCTATCTTGTGGTGACATCATTTCCGTCGCTAAGCGAATACGAGTCAACGGCGTGCGTAAGTCGTGGCTGATACCGGCCATTAACAAGGCACGATCTTCTTCTAACGCTTGAATGCCTTTCGACATTTGATTGAAAGCACGCGTCACGGAGCGGATCTCTGAGGTGCCTTTTTCTGCTAATGGGGGTGGAATTTCGCCACGGCCAACCCCTTTTGCCGCGCGCTCAAGTGCGAGCAGAGGCCGGTTTTGTAAGCGAATAAATAACCAACCACCGGCAATGATCAGCAGCGCCATCACTAAGCTATTGCGAAACAGTGGCGCAAAATCTTCTTCTTGTAGCTCGGAGAGTGGAATGCGGATCAGAGAATCAGGCAGTGACTCAAGGCTCATCCATAACACATAGCTTTCTTCACCCAAGACCATGCGCACATCAGCTTGCGTGCCGAGTGTTTGCGTCATCTCTTCACTCATCAAGTCAATACTGATCGCATGACGAAATTCATCGGCCAGATCGCTGTCTTTGGCGTGAATGGTCACCCCGAGCTGTTCGAGAATTTGTCGGCGCAGCGGTGCATCCATCACCAAGCCATTTTCAAGATCGTCAGAGTCATCCAACATCAAGTTGATTTCATAGCTGAGGATTTTATTAAACTGCTGCAAGCTAGGCAGTAACGCATAGTTGAAGACCGCGTAGTAAGAATAGACTTGGCTAGCAATCAGTAGTGTGATGAACAGGACAAGGGATTGAGTAAAGGAGCTGCGAATGCGCATAGTCGTCGCCTATTGGTGATAGGAGTTATTATTGGGTTTTCGTCCAGCAAGATAAAAAGTGCGAGCCTAAAGCTCGCACTAAATTGAATCAATGTGGGTTTATGCTTCTTTGCCATCAGGGACAAAAACATAGCCTAAGCCCCACACGGTTTGAATATAGCGTGGTTTGCTTGGGTCAACTTCCAGCATGCGACGTAGACGCGAGATCTGAACATCGATAGAACGTTCCATCGCCGAGTATTCACGGCCACGAGCCATGTTCATTAACTTATCGCGAGAAAGCGGTTCGCGTGCGTTGGTTACTAGGGCTTTTAATACCGCAAACTCACCAGACGTCAGTGGCATCGCTTCATCACCACGATACATTTCACGCGTACCTAAGTTTAGGCGGAACTCACCAAACTCAACAATTGACTCTTCAGAGCTTGGCGCGCCAGGCAGTTCAATGGTTTGGCGACGCAATACCGCTTTGATGCGGGCGAGCAGTTCGCGTGGGTTAAATGGTTTTGGCAGGTAATCATCTGCGCCCACTTCTAAGCCGACGATGCGATCAATTTCATCGCCTTTTGCCGTTAGCATAAGAATAGGAAGTTCATTGTTAGCATTGCGTAGGCGACGACAAATCGACAGGCCATCTTCACCCGGCAGCATCAAATCCAGCACCATAAGATGGAAGTTTTCACGCGTTAGTAGGCGGTCCATCTGTTCGCCGTTGGCAACGCTACGTACCTGAAAACCTTGCTCAGATAGGTATCGCTCCAATAGCGCACGTAAACGGGCATCGTCATCTACGACCAGAATTTTATGAATTTCTTGCATTGAAACACCTTAATCAAAAGCAAAGCATATAGGCAAAAATGTATCACTGTTTGGCCAAGCGTGCTTGCCCAAATTGTTACAATTTTAGCGTCTGCTTACGTTTTACTGAGTCAGCTCACGATGATGGGCACTTATTGGTGTCCTTTAGGTAAGTCATTATGCGTTTTCTACAATTAATTTAGCGACATAAGGTAAGTTGCGAAAACGATCTTGCCAAGGCAAACCATAACCAATTAACAGGTCGTCATTCTCCATTTCATAAGCAAAGAACTGACGATACGGGATGTCAATTCGACCTGGTTTAACAAACAAGGTGGCGATAGAAACCGATTTAACCCCATCTTGTTGGGCAAAAAAGGCCGCGACACGCTTCATGGTGCCACCACTTTCAATTGCATCATCGAGCAACACCACATGAGCATCTTGGATTGAGACATTTTGCTGGTAAATAATGTCAGAGCTATTGTTGCTACAACCTGGGGTATGGTAGCAAGAGACATAATCCAGTTTTACGTTGGTGCTGAGTTTTCGCATTAGGTCGGCGGTAAATAAAATGCCACCAGGCACCATGGCGACAAACACTACATTTTCATTGGCAAAATGCTGCTGTAATTGATGAGCGACTTGACTCACACCTTGACTGATCTGTTGTTCAGTTAGGACGGTCTCGCCGATGAAATTGTGTATTGGCGCGGTCATTTCATTGCCCATCTGTTCTTTCCTCATTAAGCGCAGTATTGAGGCTTATCATGGGACAATTGTCAGTGTGATAAAACAGAACAAAGTGTCGCACAGTTGTTCCTAATTTGGCGCTATATCGTGATTGGCGAGGCATTTTCTACCGGATGAATTTGCTCAAATCAGGAAGGTTTTGCTCTTTTTATCTCTGGATTGGCGCGTTTATCGCGTCTATTTGCAGAGCAATTTATCTCGCCGATGCATGTTAACTATTGCCTGTGATAAAAAAACAGCGACAATCAACAGATACTAATCGTGATGGATAACAATCGTGAGAACTAACCTGATCACCCGTGAAGGCTACAATCGCCTTAAAAAAGAGCTCGACTACCTCTGGCGTGAAGATCGTCCTGAAGTGACTAAAAAAGTGACTTGGGCGGCGAGCTTAGGCGATCGCAGCGAAAACGCAGACTATCAGTACAACAAAAAGCGTTTGCGTGAGATAGACCGTCGGGTGCGATTTTTACGTAAGCGTTTAGAGCAGGTCACGGTGGTCGACTACTCTCCTCAACAGGAAGGTAAAGTGTTCTTCGGTGCTTGGGTGGAGATTGAGAACGAAGCGGGAGACTGTAAAAAATTCCGCATCGTTGGGCCAGATGAAATCTATGGTGATGCGAAAGGTTATATCTCGATTGATTCACCGATGGCGCGGGCGTTATTGAAAAAAGAAATCGATGATGAATTTGTCGTGCGCACACCAGAAGGTGAAAAAGAGTGGTTTATCAATTCGATTGAATACGATACTAGCGTGCAGCAATAGTCTGGTTTGACTGTTCGAACAACTTTAAACGGAGCTGTTATTTAAGCTCCGTTTTTTGTCTGCGTTAGCATTTGATTGTTATGCATAAGCCATCATGCATGGACGCTTTATACGTGTTGCATCTTGCTCGCGAGTGCAAAACGGTTCCACGCGTTTATCATGATGATTTGCATCATCGCTTCTGCAACGCCTTGTTCTCCCAAATGGTCGATGCATGCTTGGTAGGTTGATTCTGCGACACCGTTTTGCTGGATTAGGGTCATTTCATCGACCAGTTGCAGCAATGCTTGTTCTTTTTCCTCAAAGCGAGGTGATTCCTTCCATGCGGAAAGTGCAAAGATCTTCTGTGCATCCACACCTAAAACTAATGCTTGTTTGCTGTGCATTTCGATACAGTAAGCGCATTGGTTAATCATCGAGGCTCTTAGTTTGATCAATTCTTTTAGTTCGGCACTGAGAGTCACCGTACTAAGGTAGTTTTCTATACCTAGTAAGGCTTGTAGTGCTTGAGGTTGGATTTGTGCGATATCGATACGGTTGCTCATAATGTTGCCCTTTATTTACTTGAACTGTCTCAGCGACGGGGAGAATTGTGCGCTAAACTGGCAACGAGCAGAACCGCACTTGTGGCTAAATGAGTTTTGCGTATTTTGCAAAGGTGATAAATGCTACATCAAATAAAAATCTTCGAACAAGTGGTTGAGTCAGGCAGCTTTTCCCAAGCGGGACGCGCACTCAACATGGCGCCGTCCTCGGTATCAAGAGCGATTGATAATCTCGAGCATCGGTTGCAATCAACATTGTTTCGTCGCAGTACACGACATGTTTCGCTAACCCAAGAGGGCGAATACTTCTACCAGCAATCAAGTAAAATAGTGGCAGAAACTAATAAGCTGATCAGTGAGATGAAAGGTGATCGCGCCGAGCCACAAGGTACGCTGCGTATCTCGGTCTTTGAAAGCTTTGGTAACTTGGTGCTCGCGCCGATCTTGCCGCGTTTTCTTGCTCGCTACCCGAAAGTCTCGGTTGAGCTTGATCTAGATAATAATGTAGTCGATTTGAATCGTGAGAATGTCGATGTTGCGATTCGCATTGGCACGCCGCAAGACAGCAGTTTGAAAGCGCGTAAGTTGATGGACAACCTCACCGCTTTGGTGGCGACACCAGACTATCTGAATTCTCACCCACCTATTGAGCAGCCCGAAGATGTGCAACAACATAACTGTTTGCTGATCAGCCAATCTCGCCAGCGACACTATTTCTATTTTGCTCATCGCCTGCATCAATCACCACAGACAGCGCAACAGCGCCGGATCCCAGTGAGTGGTAATTTGGCGTCAAGAGGCGGTTCACCACTGTTGAGTGCGGCTTTGCAAAGTTCAGGGTTGTTATTGCTCTCCACCTGGATGGTCGAGCCATATTTGCAATCCCGACAGTTGGTGGAGGTTCTGCCAGATTGGATCGCCAGTCATGGTGAAGGAGGCAGTGGTGAAATTTACGCGATCTATAAAGGGTCGGAATATCCCAAACCACATGTTCGCGCTTGGTTAGATTTTCTGCTTGCTGAACTTGCCGATCATAATCTAAAGGTAAAATAGCGCTAAACACAAAATATGAGGGGATGGTAAGTGCGAACCGTCAACTTTTAACTTAACAAGCAGGCAATATTGACACGAAGCTGGATTTTTTACGATTCGCCCTAATATATACTCAAACACCTTTTAAAATAGAGATTCAACGGATGAGCCAAGCTATCTGTAAATTGATTGCTCAAGAACTGAATGTTCGCCCTGAGCAAGTGACTGCCGCGGTTAACTTAATTGACGACGGCAATACGGTTCCCTTTATTGCTCGTTACCGCAAAGAAGTAACGGGTGGATTGGATGATACCCAATTACGTAATTTAGATAGCCGCTTGTCCTATCTGCGTGAGTTGGACGATCGTCGCCAGACGATTCTGAAATCGATTCAAGATCAAGGCAAGCTAACGGCCGCGTTAGAGCAAGAGATTCAACAAGCGGACAGCAAAACTCGTTTGGAAGATTTATACCTGCCATACAAGCCTAAGCGCCGTACTAAAGGTCAAATTGCAATTGAAGCGGGCCTTGAGCCATTAGCGGATGCGCTGTGGAATCATCCACAAACTGAACCTGAGAGCGAAGCGGAAAAATACGTCTCTGCCGATAAAGGTATCGCGGATAATAAAGCGGCACTCGACGGCGCACGTGCGATCATCATGGAGCGCATTGCGGAAGACGCCAACTTACTAGAAAAAGTACGCAGTTACTTAACGCGCCATGCTGAATTGGCCTCGCGCGTGGTGACAGGCCAAGAGCAAGCGGGTGAGAAGTTCAAAGATTACTTTGCGCACAATGAAGCGTTGAGCAAGGTGCCATCACACCGTGCATTAGCAATGCTACGTGGTCGTAATGAAGGCTTTCTGACTCTGGCAATGAATGCTGATCCGGCGCAAGAAGAAGGCGTACGCCAATCTTACTGTGAAACGTTAATTGCAGATCACTACGGCATTTCATTGAGCCAAGCGCCGGCTGATGCATGGCGTAAGCAGGTGATCAGTTGGGCATGGCGCATCAAAGTTTCGATGCACATGGAAACTGAGCTGATGGGGGCGCTAAAAGAGCGTTCTGAAATCGAAGCAATTGAAGTATTCGCCACCAACCTAAAAGATTTATTGATGGCGGCGCCTGCTGGCCCTCGCGCCACACTAGGCTTAGATCCGGGTTTACGTACTGGTTCTAAAATTGCCGTGGTTGATGCGACTGGTAAAGTGCTGACGACGGAAACCATTTACCCACATCCACCACAAAAACAGTACGACCAAGCGATGGCAGTGGTCGATAAGTTGGTGCGTAAGTTCAACGTTGACTTGATTGCGATTGGTAACGGGACTGCTTCACGTGAAACCGATAGCTTTGTTGGCGATCTGATTGCTCGTGGCAATCTGAAAGTACAAAAAATCATGGTCAGTGAAGCGGGTGCATCGGTGTATTCGGCATCTGAATTGGCAGCGAAAGAGTTCCCGAATATGGACGTGTCGCTGCGTGGTGCAGTATCGATCGCTCGTCGCTTGCAAGACCCATTGGCGGAACTGGTGAAAATCGATCCTAAATCGATCGGTGTGGGCCAGTACCAACATGATGTCAGCCAGTCAATGTTGGCAAAACGTCTTGATGCTGTGGTTGAAGACTGTGTAAACGCCGTGGGTGTGGATGTGAATACTGCGTCGGCCGCTTTGTTGACGCGCGTGGCAGGTTTGTCTACCACCATGGCGCAAAACATTGTTGATTACCGTGACGAGAATGGTCGCTTTGAAGCGCGTACTACGCTGAAAAAAGTGGCGCGTTTGGGGCCAAAAGCATTTGAACAGTGTGCTGGTTTCCTACGTATTATGGATGGTAAAAACCCACTCGATGCGTCTTCAGTACACCCGGAAGCCTACCCTGTGGTTAAAGCGATTGCTGAAAAGAACAGTAAAGCGGTTAAGAGCTTGATTGGTGATACAGAATTCTTACGTGGTTTGCATGCGGTTGATTACACCAATGACAGCTTTGGTTTGCCAACGGTGACCGACATCATCAAAGAGTTGGATAAGCCGGGTCGCGATCCGCGTCCTGAGTTTAAAACGGCAACCTTTGCCGAAGGCGTTGAAAAGGTATCGGATCTTGAAGTCGGCATGGTGTTGGAAGGTGTGGTTTCTAACGTAGCCAACTTTGGTGCCTTCGTCGATATCGGTGTTCACCAAGATGGTCTCGTGCATATTTCTGCATTGACCGATCGTTATGTTGCCGATCCGCGTGAAGTGGTCAAAGCGGGTGACATTGTGAAAGTGAAAGTGATGGAAGTGGATGTGCAGCGTAAGCGTATCGCCCTTTCCATGCGCCTTAACGATGAGCCGGGACAAGACAATCGCACTCAGCGTAGTTCTGAGCCGCGTAACAATCAAAACCAAGCGCGTCCACAAGGTGGTCAACAGCGTCGTCGTGAAGAACCGGCAGGCAACAATGCTATGGGTGGCGCGTTTGCTGCTGCCTTTGCGAAAGCGAAACGCTAATTGGCTTAGCTCGCGCTTTTGTGCAGGTTAAAAATAAAAAAAAGCCCCGCTCAAATGAGTGGGGCTTTTGTCTTTTGGTATTCACTGAGTATGGATTCAATCTCTTGGATTTAGGCCGATACATATAGCGACTACAACACCGCAATGACCTCTGAAGGTGTGTTTGGTGCCACAGCATGTCCATAGTGAAACTTAATCACTACGCGCCGTTTAGCCATTCTTCCTTCGGTTATCGCTGCATCGATTACGCGCTTTGGTAAGCGAAACCGCATTGCGTAGCCTTTTCCTTGCTGTTCGCTATAGCTGGCCAAAGACAGCAGTTCAAACAACCGATCTAACGGACTGTCTGGCGGGTCATGTTGAGGGGCGAGTATCGCGTGCTCATCATCGGCGCCATAGTTCGGATGTTCAGATGGGTCCCAAGCCGC
Organism: Vibrio sp. N418; assembly: GCF_000222565.1. Classification (NCBI taxonomy): domain Bacteria; kingdom Pseudomonadati; phylum Pseudomonadota; class Gammaproteobacteria; order Vibrionales; family Vibrionaceae; genus Vibrio; species Vibrio sp. N418. The sequence goes on along the minus strand of NZ_AFWD01000052.1, from coordinate 61,273 downwards.
ATTGCGACGTCGTTTATCATCTGAATTGATTTTGCGTTCAGCATTAGTTCTGGCTGGTGCAACCGTGGCTATAATCGGCTCGCGAATTTTATTATCACGCGCCGCTTGCTCTGTTTGCACGTTAACCGATGGGGCGATAAGTGGCACACTCACGTTGGTGGGTGACACGATCATAACCGAGACCTCCTCAGCTTCGCCCACTGACATGGCTATCGTTCTGTCAGTTGAATAAGCTATCGGCTGAGAGAGTCAAAAATTTAGCGTTTTATGCAAATAATTTGTTCGTTTGGAAGGCGATTACTTGAGCGCAAAAGGCCTCAGGCTCAGTCATGAAAGGTGCGTGAGATGACTGATTAAAGACAAAGCTTTGGCTGTTGGGCATCAATTTTGTCACGTCTTCCGCCACCTTGATAGGCACCAAACCATCTAAGCGACCATACAAGCGTAGTGTCGGAACGCGAATGCTGGCGAGTTGACTACGATAGTCGATTTCAGCCAATAAATTTAAGCCGGACAGTAACGATTGTTGGTTTGGAGATGGGCGCGACAGCACCGCTTTTTTCAGCGCTTTGACATCTTGTCTTGCCGAAGGACTTCCCATGGCTTGTAGTGCCATAAAGCGCTCGATCGTCAGTTGAAAATCATCCATCAGTTGCGCGGTAAAAGCGCTGAGCACTTTCGCTTGAATGCCTCGCCACGGTGCAGAGTTATCGCCTTGTTCATCAACGCGACTAGCTTGCTTGGCTGAGAAGCAGGGGGAGCTGGCAACACTGATTAAACCTAAGGCGCGTTCTGGATGGTACAAAGCAATGTGAGAGGCCACCAAGCCGCCTAAAGACCAACCGAGCCATATCGCTTGTTTCGGCGCATCAAGCAGCACTTGTGCAGTTAAATCTGCCATGGTGGAAAAGTGGCTTTGATGACTCAGGCCAAACCCGGGTAAGTCGACCACATGAACACAGTAGTGTTGGCTTAATGTCGTGACGGTTTGTTGCCAAACGGCACCATTCATTCCCCAGCCATGCAGCAAAACCAGATCGGGCCCTGAGCCGTGAGTTTGCCAATGCAATGCTGGTGTGGTTGTCTCGGTATCTCGCACTTTATTCATCCTTTTGACTGCGCAGTAAGCGGCACTATCAAGTTTTTATCTAAGTGATTCCACGTGATTCATCGATGTACGTAACTTATTAGTGGAGCCTGCTTATGTTAACTCCCTGTCCATGTTAATCCAATGGTGGCAGAAAAATAGACAGCATGTGCTGGCTCATTATTGCCAACACTGTTTGCTGCCGATAGAGGGGCGTGACCAGCCAGGCCCTGGGTCATGGTTATTGTGCCAAGCGTGCTTGGAAGGACTAAGCATACCGTCTCGTTGCCAGTGTTGTGGTATGACAACGCTTCATCCGGTTGCTCAATGTGGTCATTGTTTGTCGCAACCGCCACCTTGGCGGCAACTCTATTGTGTTGGTGACTACACGCCGCCATTGTCCGATTATGTTCAGCAATTAAAGTTTGCTCGTCAGCTGCATTATGTTGAGGTATTGGCCGATCTGCTTGCTCTACAAGTCCAACCAAATATTCAGATGATCACTTATGTACCGTTACACTGGCATCGGCAATTGTGGCGTGGCTTTAATCAAAGTGAATTTCTAGCGCGAGCGTTGGCGCAGCGACTCGGTCTTCCTTGCCGAGCACTGTTTAAGCGTACTCGTGCTACTCGTTCACAGCGGGGTATGGATCGCCAGCAACGACAACGTAATTTACGTGGCGCATTTACGCTGACGAAAAGCGTGACTGAACTTCAATCCGTCGCGATTGTTGATGATGTAGTGACGACAGGGAGTACTGTGCAGCAATTATGCAAATTACTACTTGATGCTGGAGTTAAAAGTGTTGATATTTACTGTATCTGCCGTACTCCTGAATGATTCGGTTATAGCTCAGCACGATCAATTATGCGTAAAAGGCTAGATCTCAGAATTTTCAGGAGTAGAATGGTGAACAAATAGCCTACAAAATTACTCAGGTATTCGTCGTGTCAAATACAATTACTATTACTGAAAGCGCTCAAGAACACTTTGCCAAGTTGCTTGCACAGCAGCCTGAAGGCACTAACATTCGTGTGTTCGTGGTAAATCCAGGAACTCAAAATGCTGAGTGTGGTGTCTCTTACTGTCCGCCAGAAGCCGTAGAAGCTACTGATACTGAACTGACATTCCCAATGCTATCTGCTTATGTAGATGAGCTAAGCCTGCCATTCTTAGACGATGCAGAAATTGATTATGTCACTGACAAGATGGGTTCACAGCTAACTCTAAAAGCACCGAACGCGAAAATGCGTAAAGTGGCTGACGATGCACCACTGGTTGAGCGTGTTGAATACGCGATTCAAACCCAAGTGAACCCTCAACTAGCGGGTCACGGTGGTCACGTAAACTTAGTTGAAATCACAGAAGAAGGCATTGCGATTGTTGCTTTCGGTGGTGGTTGTAACGGTTGTTCAATGGTTGATGTAACCTTAAAAGATGGCATTGAAAAAGAGCTACTACAACAGTTCGAAGGTGAACTGACTGCAGTACGCGATGCGACTGAGCATGACCGTGGTGAGCACTCATATTACTAATGAGTCACTACCAATCCTCGTTAAACGAGGATGAATGAATGTGCAAATGGAGCTCTTAGGGCTCCATTTTTGTATCTAGTATTTGTTACGTGTTTTGGCTCTCCAAGTGATGGAATCTCACCATGGCTGGGGGAGATATGTGGCGACTGGTACGGATTTATACAAATTAGATGGCCGAGAAACTGGTCTAACGTATTGTCTTCTCATATATTAAGAATCTATTGCTTAGAGAAGGAGAAACATTGTGGCCAAACGGACACCACCAGAAATTCTGGCTAAGCAGACCGTCGCACAATCACGACTGTTTTCGATTGAAGCGCTTGAGCTACGTTTTAGTAACGGTGAAGAGCGCACTTATGAGCGCATGCGCCCAAGTGGCCGCCATGCGGTGATGATTGTGCCTGTGACAGAGCAGGGTGATCTCTTGTTGGTGCGCGAATACGCTGCCGGCACTGAGCGCTATGAATTAGGTTTTCCGAAAGGATTGATCGATCCCGGTGAAAGCGCCATTGAAGCGGCGAATCGCGAATTAAAAGAAGAGATTGGCTTTGGTGCTCAGCAACTGGTGCCATTAAAAGAAGTGGTGCTTGCGCCATCGTATTTCTCGAGCAAAATGACCTTATTTATCGGTCAAGATCTCTATGCGGAACAACTGGTAGGCGATGAGCCAGAGCCGCTTGAAGTTGTACGCTGGCCATTGGCTCAAGCTGAAGAGTTGCTAACACATCTCGACTTTAGCGAAGCGCGCAGTATTACTGCATTGATGCTCGCTCTACGATATTTAAAATCATAATACGTGCATAGCCCAAGGAACTATTATGCCGATAAGCCCAGATCTTTCTCATCACCTCCCTGCCGTCATTGATATTGCGCGTACTGCAGGTCAGTTGATCTTAGATATCTATCAGACTAAGCAGTATGAAGCGTACACCAAGAGTGACTCGACACCTGTTACCAGTGCTGATCTTGCTGCGCACAAGTTTATTGTTGAGAAGTTGTCTGAGTTGACACCAGACATTCCCGTGCTGTCGGAAGAGGCGGCGGATATTAGCTTAGAACAACGCTCGCAATGGAATCGTTACTGGCTGGTGGATCCGCTCGATGGTACACAAGAGTTTATTGCACGTAGTGGCGATTTCGCCACCATCATTGCGTTGATTGAAAATAATAAACCAATCATGGGCGTGGTGTATGGGCCAGTTTCGGGCGTGACTTACTATGCCTACCAAGGCAAAGGTGCGTGGAAAATTCCTGATATGAGTGAGAGCGTACGCATTACCACTCATAAACATCAAGGGCCACAGCAACCTATCGCGATAGCGATCAGTCGCCGCCAAGATATCAATCGTATTACCGATCGCATGAGTAGCGCGTGGAACTACGATTTGGTGCCGTTGGGCTCGGCCGCATTGAAAGCCTGCTTGGTTGCTGAAGGCGCGGTTGATTGTTACTTACGTCTAGGTCCTACCGGTGAGTGGGATACTGCTGCGACGCAATGTATCGTTGAAGAAGCGGGCGGTCGCATTTTAAGTACCTTGCTTGAACCGCTCTCTTACAATGAGCGCGATACATTAGAAAACCCCAACTTTATTGTACTGGGGGATGAACAACTGCCATGGCACGATATTTTATTGGTCAAAGACTGAGTCGTCGTTTATCGCTTTCATTCAATACCTATGTTTAGTAACTATGTTCAATAAGCTCGCTGCGGCGAGCTTTTTTATGCGCGAATCTCCTCATCAACACTGCTACAAAAGTCCTATCCAGCCATGCTTAACTTGATATTTTCAGCCAGAAAAACCGTCAAAATCATAATATTGACGAGCGTTGACGACGCCAAAATGGCGATCTTATTCACGTTTTTGTTGAGAGAATTTAACGAGAAGCCGTTTTGATTAAGTGAAAATGGCGTAATTCACGCGTTAAGTTATTGATTGATGTATCAGTGGGAGTGATGTGGATCGCAGAAATATCGTCAAAAGATTTTTAATGATTTTGACGTTGCTCTTAAGTTATTGAAAATAAAGTTTTTATATTTTTGTCTAACTGGCCAATTTGAACTGGATCACCAAATTTCGTCGATTAATTTTACGGCGAAAAATAACTCCCTATATTTTGACGTCATTGGATTTACTTTTTTTGGTAAGTGCAGCTGTTTTAGCTGTTTGTTTAGGTAAGTGTTTACAGGGTGAGTAAGATGTTGAAACCAACTTTGATCGCAGTTTCAGTGTTAGCAACTTTGGCCGGTTGTTCTTCACTGCAAAACCCACAACAAGTGGTAGATTCACTAGCAGATAACTTAGATATCAATTATCAAGTGTTGACCAATCACGGTGCTAACGATGGTTTAGCTTGTGATGCTCTTGGCGCAGAATGGGCATCATGTAATAAAGTGATGATGACCTTAGAAAACCAAGGTGAAGCGGTTAACGCAAAAGATTGGACGATTTATTTCCACAGTATTCGTTTGATTTTGGACGTGGATAGCGATCAGTTCAAAGTTACTCGAGTTACGGGTGATCTGCACAAGCTTGAGCCAACCGATAAGTTCGACGGTTTCGCCGCTGGTGAAAAAGTTGAATTGGGTTTGATTGGTGAGTACTGGCAATTATTTGCGACCGATTTTCTACCGGGCGCATTTGTGACGGCACCTGATGCTGAGCCTAAGATGATTGCATCGCTGAATACAGAAGATGTCTCTAGCTTTGTTTCTGGCCTTGAAGGTGACAACCTAAAACGTACACCAGATGACAACAACGTTTTTGCTAATGCTGTGACGCGCTTTGAGAAGAACGCTGATCTTGCTCAGCAAGACGTATCAACCACATTGCTGCCAACGCCGCTACATGTTGAAGCGGGCACAGGTTCAGTCAGTGTTGCGAAAGGCATTGCACTACCAAGTGCGTTGTTCAGCGCTGAGCAATTTAAAGCATTACAAGCACGCGGTGCACTATTAGATATCAACCTTGCAGGTGAGCTTGCGGTTGAGACCCAGATTGTTCCGAGTGAATTCCCAGAGAACCTAGCGAAAGCGGGTGCTTACGAGTTAGTGATTGGCGAGCAGGGCATTAAGATCGTTGCTTTTGACCAAGCAGGTCTGTTCTACGGCGTACAATCAATCTTTGGCCTTGTTGGCGAAGAGGCGACACTACCAGAAATCCGCATCATTGATGCGCCACGCTTTGATTACCGTGGTGTGATGGTGGATGTGGCGCGTAACTTCCACAGTAAAGATGCCATTCTAGCCACGCTAGACCAAATGGCGGCTTACAAGATGAACAAGCTGCACCTTCACTTAACGGATGATGAAGGTTGGCGTTTAGAAATTCCAGGCCTTCCTGAGTTAACTGATATCGGCGGCCAGCGTTGCTTTGACCTTGATGAGCAACAATGTCTGTTACCACAGTTAGGTTCTGGTCCTACTTCGGATAACTTTGGCTCAGGCTACTTTAGCAAAGCCGATTACGTTGAAATCCTGAAGTACGCGAAAGCTCGTAATATTGAAGTGATTCCTGAAATTGATATGCCAGCGCACGCGCGTTCTGCGGTTGTATCAATGGAAGCGCGTTACGATCGCCTGATGGCTGCTGGCCAAACAGAACAAGCGAACGAATACCGTTTGATGGACCCGCAAGATAGCTCGAACGTCACCACGGTTCAGTTCTACGATAAGCACAGCTTTATCAACCCGTGTCTTGATTCTTCAACGCGTTTTGTCGACAAAGTGATCTCTGAAGTTGCGGCGATGCACACCGAAGCTGGTGCGCCTCTAACCACATGGCACTTTGGTGGTGATGAAGCGAAGAACATCAAGTTAGGCGCAGGCTTCCAAGATGTAAATGCACAAGATAAAGTAAACTGGAAAGGCACGATTGACCTGTCTCAACAAGACAAGCCATTCGCCAAATCGCCACAATGTAAGACCCTAATTGAAAACGGTACAGTGAGCGATTACGGCCATCTACCAAGTTACTTTGCGGAAGAAGTGTCGAAGATTGTTGCCGAGAAAGGCATTCCGAACTTCCAAGCTTGGCAAGATGGCTTGAAATACAGTGAAGGTGGCGAGAAAGCCTTCGCAACCGAAAATACCCGCGTAAACTTCTGGGATGTTCTTTACTGGGGCGGTACGTCTTCAGTGTATGAATGGTCTGAAAAAGGCTACGACGTAATTGTTTCTAACCCAGACTACGTTTACATGGACATGCCGTACGAAGCGGATCCTCAAGAGCGCGGTTACTACTGGGCAACTCGTGCAACCGATACTCGTAAGATGTTTGGTTTTGCACCGGAAAACATGCCACAAAACGCGGAAACCTCTTTAGACCGCGATGGTAATGGTTTCACTGGTAAAGGCACCATTGAAGCGAAACCGTTCTACGGTCTATCAGCGCAACTTTGGTCTGAAACTGTGCGTACTGATGAGCAATACGAATACATGGTATTCCCTCGCGTACTTGCAGCCGCTGAGCGTGCTTGGCATGAAGCTGAGTGGGAAAACGACTACCAAGTGGGCGTTGAATACTCGCAAAACACCAACCTAGTCGACAAAGAAGCACGTAATCAAGATTACAACCGCTTTGCGAACGTATTAGGTCAACGTGAACTGGCGAAACTAGAAAAAGCGGGCATTGATTACCGTCTACCAGTACCGGGTGCGAAAATTGAAAACGGCAAGTTGGCAATGAACAGTGCGTTCCCTGGTATTGAGCTGCAATACTCAATCGATGGTGACAACTGGCTAACTTACGCAGACAGTCAACGTCCTGCAGTAACAGGTGAAGTCTTCATTCGTTCTGTTTCAGCCACCGGTGAGAAAGCAAGCCGCGTGACATCAGTGAAGTAATCACTGAACAAGCAAATTTATGTTGTTGGTAAGCCAAGGCCCTGCTTAATGCAGGGCCTTTTTTTATGTGTGAAACAATGCGGACTGAGTCAGTTGTGCAGAATGATGGTGCGCGGTTCGGTTTGAGGTCCAATTAATGTCATTCCCTACAGTGAGGAACGAACGTGATAGGGAATCTTATTAAATACATACGTTAAGAAAAGATGGATTCCCTATCACGCGCTGTCGCGCGGTAGGGAATGACAATTGCGTTAGTGCTTTAGCGTTTTAGCTATGCTCTAAGCCTTGGCGTAAATGTCGCGCTCACCTAGCCAACGTTCGATGATCGCGCTGGCATTGTGTGGGTACTGGTCGTGAATATGACGTGCAATGCGCTGAACTTCGGGGATTAAGCGTTGATCACGCACCAAGTCAGCGATCTTAAAGTCGGCCATACCAGTCTGTTTAGTGCCAAGCAGTTCGCCCGGGCCACGAATTTCCAAATCGCGCTGTGCAATCACAAAGCCATCGTTACTTTCTCGCAGCACGCCTAAGCGCTTCTGAGCGGTTTTTGATAGTGGGGAGTGATATAGCAATACACAATGGCTTGCGACGGTTCCTCGGCCTACACGGCCGCGTAATTGGTGTAATTGTGCCAGACCTAAGCGCTCTGGGTTTTCAATGATCATCAAACTGGCGTTTGGCACGTCCACACCGACTTCAATTACGGTGGTGGCAACCAGAAGGTGCAACTGGTTATCTTTGAACGCTTTCATCACAGCCTGTTTCTCGGTTGGCTTCATGCGGCCATGCACTAAACCAATTTTGACATCAGGTAGGATACGTTGCAGCTCTTCGGCGGTATCCGCTGCCGCTTGGGCTTCGAGTACTTCTGATTCATCAATCAAGGTACATACCCAATAAGCTTGTTTACCTTCGTTTAAGCAGGCATTGCGTACGCGTTCGATGATGTCATCACGTTTGGTATCAGGGATCGCAACAGTTTGAATTGGGGTTCTGCCCGGTGGTAGTTCATCAATCACCGAGGTTTCTAGATCGGCATAAGCAGTCATCGCTAAAGTACGCGGAATTGGTGTCGCGGTCATGATCAACTGATGTGGGAAACTGCCTTGCTTTTCGCCTTTGGCGCGCAGTTCTAAACGCTGGTGGACACCAAAACGGTGCTGTTCATCAATAATAACTAAAGCTAGATTATGGAAAGCGACATGCTCTTGGAACAGAGCATGAGTACCAACCACCATTTGTGCCTCTCCACTGGCGATCGTAGCCAGTTGCGCCTCTTTGGCTTTGCCTTTGAGTTTACCAGCCAGCCAACCGACCTTGATGCCCATTGAGTCGAACCATTGAGCAAAGTTGATCGCGTGTTGTTCGGCCAGTAGTTCAGTCGGAGCCATCAACGCCACTTGGTATCCGTGTTCTATCGCACGCACCGCCGCTAATGCTGCGACTAAGGTTTTACCTGAGCCAACATCGCCTTGCACTAAGCGCATCATAGGATGTGGCTTTGCCAGATCTTGTTCGATCTCAGCCACCACTCGCGCTTGCGCATTGGTGGGCGAGAAGGGCAGTTGCGCTAACAATTGCTGTTTAAGTTGATTGACCGCCGGCAGCGCGAGCGCCACATCTTGTTGGCCTTTGCTACGCACGGCGAGCATCGAGAGATTTTGAGCCAGCAGCTCTTCCATGATCAAACGAATCTGCGCGGGATGTTTGCCTTCATCAAACTGCGCCAAATCGATATCTGGTGTTGGACGATGAATGGTATGCAATGCGCGAGCAAGAGTGATTTGCTGTGGGTAGAGTCCATTGGGCAGTAGTTCTTGCACCGCGGCTTTGTCTAATAAAGCGAGCGCTTGATCGGTTAAGTTCCGCAAGGTCAGTTGGCGTAGGCCATCAGTGGTTGGATAGACGGGCGTTAAGCTTTGTTCGGTTTCTGCTGGCTGGTTGGGCGCGTAGAACTTGTAATCGGGATGGATAATTTCCAAACCGTAGTTACCGCGTTTGATTTCGCCATAGGCGTGGACGATTTTGCCTTCGGTAAAATTGTTTTTCATGCCGGCGGTAAAGTTAAAAAACTTCAGCGCAACCGTGCCATTGCCATCACTGATTTTCACCGTCAGCATTTTGCGTTTACCAAATAGGGTATCAGCGCTCATCACTTTACCTTGCACTGCTGCCCATAGGCCGGCATGCAGTTTGATCATTGGGTAAACGCGAGTGCGATCTTCGTAACGCAGTGGTAGGTGAAACAGCAGATCTTGCACGCTGTTGAGGCCAACTTTTTCGAGCTTCTCGGCCACCTTGGCACCAACACCCGTCAGGGAAGTAAGAGGAACAGCAGAAAGAAGTTGCGACATAACACAGGCTCGTTAACGAAGATAAAGCTAGTTAACCATTTGGCTGTGTTTTTGTACAGGGGAAAGTGAGTGCGCAAAAGCAGAGCTGAGAAGCGAGAGAAAAGTAAAGAATCGAGAATCGAGAGTCGAGAAGGGGCTAGAAGTTCCCAATTCTCGTAACGGAATGCTATCGCTTCTAAATCTATTTCTCGAAGCGAAGCGCTCTCAATTCTCGCTCTTTCTCGATTCAGGCTTCTTTTCCAGCCTCTCGCCTCTCGATTCTCGCTTCTATTTCTTCTGCATCTCTGCCCACCAATCGTCATCGGCGACGATTTGGCCTTCGTCATCCAATGGTGGGTAAGGCATCTTTTTACGCTTAGCGACTTTGGCCAGAACGGGGTGGCCGCGTTCAAACAGAATGCGATTGATCACTTCTTCAGACAGCGGGCTGGTTTCGCGATCGTACATACCGGCCGCTTCACGTTGGCGCTGCGCTTCGTACATGATCACCGCACTGGCAACCGAAACGTTGAGCGATTGCACCATGCCCATCATCGGGATGATGATGTCTTGGTCTGCTAACTCTTTCGCGCGAGCAGATGCGCCGACTTTCTCGCTACCAAGAATAATGGCGGTTGGCTTGGTGTAATCAATCTGGCGAAAATCGACAGCCGTGTCCGATAAGTTGGTCACTAAAATCTGCATGCCTTGGGCTTTTAGCTCGCCAATAGCATCATCGATGGAGCTGTGCGTATCCACTTCGACCCAATTGCGCGCGCCAGCGGAGGTGTGAGTAAGGGTGCGCATTTTCGCTGGCCATACAGCATGGATTTTATGGATGCCTGTTGCGTCGGCGGTACGAATTACCGCAGAAACGTTATTTGGCTTATGCACTTCTTCTAAGCAGAAAGTCAGGTCGGTTTGGCGTGCTTTGAGCACTTGTTGGATACGGTTATATCGTTCTAAATTCATAATCTACGCACTAAAAATAAAAGCCCTTGAAATGAGGTATTTCAAGGGCCAGTAAAGATATTTAATCAGTTCTTACGACGGCGAACTTTGAGAGTGTACGGCATCGATTTAATCCGACGCATAATGCCAGCCAAATGAACACGGTCTTTGGTGGTGAGTAGTACCGTAACGGTATACAAACGTCCATCACGCTCTTCGGTAGAAAGGCCGTGAATATTAGAACCGGTTTTTGAGATCACGTTGGTTAGCTCAGCCAAAGCGCCTTGACGGTTTTGTACGTCAACACGAAGTTCGGTGCTGAACTCTTGATCATAATCGTCAGACCATTCAACCGCCATGTACTTATCTGGTTCACGTTGGTAACCACGTACATTTGGACAAGTCTCGCGGTGCACCACTAGGCCGCGACCTGGCGATACGTGAGCGATAATGTGGTCATCTGGAATTGGGTGACAACAGTTAGCGAAGGTGAGCAAAATGCCTTCTGAACCACGAATTGGCATTTTCTTCTTCGGAGTATCGCTGGTAGATTCGACTTCAGTCAGTTCGTCTGCATCGCCCAATAGGCGGCGAGCAACGACGATACTCATCAATTCACCCAAACCAATATCGGCCAGCAGATCTTGTACCGTATTGATCTTCAGCTCTTTCAGTACATGGTTGATATTTTCATCGCTGATGTCTGAGAGCGATAGCTCACCCAAAGCATGATTGAGCAAGCGACGACCGAGAGTGATCGACTCTTCACGACGCATGGTTTTCAGCACTTGACGGATCTTAGTACGCGCACGTGAGGTGACGACATAGTTCAACCAAGCAGCATTCGGGCGTGCGCCAGGGGCGGAAATAATCTCAATCGTTTGGCCGTTTTTCAGCGATTTGCTTAGTGGGTATGGATTGCGATCAACACGCGCACCCACACAGGTATTACCGACATCGGTATGCACCGCATAAGCAAAATCGACCGCAGTTGCGCCGACAGGCAATTCAACAATACGACCTTTTGGTGTGAAGACGTAAATCTCATCTGGGAATAGATCGGATTTTACGTTTTCAATAAATTCAAATGAGTTGCCAGCACTTTGCTGCAGCTCAAGTAGGCTTTGCATCCAGCGCTGAGCTTTGACTTGCGCTGTGGTGCCCGTGCGATCGCCATTGCCTTTATAAGACCAGTGCGCCGCAACACCTTTATCCGCCATTTGATCCATATCTTCAGTACGGATCTGCACTTCAACCGGTACGCCGTGAGGGCCGACCATTGAAGTATGAATAGATTGGTAGCCGTTGGCTTTTGGTACCGCGATGTAATCTTTAACACGCCCCGGACGTGGCTTGTAGAGGCTATGGACTTGGCCAAGTACGCGATAACAAGTATCGGCAGCATCAACAATCACACGGAAAGCGTAGATATCCATGATGGTATGGAATCGCTGGTCCTTGGTTTTCATCTTGTTGTAGATGGAAAACAAGTTTTTTTCGCGGCCGACAACACGTGCAGTCAGGCCTACTTCTTCAAGGCGGCCTTCAATTTCACTGTGAATACGTTGGATCATCTCTTTACGATTACCGCGCGCTGATTTGACCACTTCTTTTAAAACACGATAACGATTTGGGTAGAGCGCTTCAAAGCCAAGCTCTTCCAATTCGGTTTTAATGTTGTGGATACCAAGGCGGTGGGCGAGAGGAGAGTAGATCTCAAGGGTTTCACGAGCGATGCGACGTTTTTTGTCCGGGCGGAGAGCGCCGAGCGTACGCATGTTGTGGGTTCGGTCAGCGAGTTTGATCAGAATAACGCGAATGTCTTGCACCATGGCAAGGACCATTTTGCGAAAGTTTTCTGCTTGCGCTTCTTTGCGATCACGAAATTTAAGCTTATCCAGCTTAGAAACACCATCCACAAGTTCGGCAACGGTCGTGCCAAATTTTTCTTCTAGATCTTCTTTGGTGACATCACAATCTTCGATGACATCGTGAAGTAGAGCCGCTTGGAGCGTTTCAATATCAAGGCGCATTTCGGCCAAGATGCGAGAAACCGCAACAGGGTGGATGATATAAGGCTCGCCGCTAGAGCGAGTTTGCCCTTCATGGGCATCTTTCGCTACCACATAAGATTGACGCAGAGCCTCAATTTGAGGCTCTGTTAGATATTCTTGGGCAACGTCTTTGAGGCTATCGAATAGATACAAACTTTAGGCCTAGGAAAGAGTTGTAGAGAAAGTCAGATTAGCGAGTGTGAGCGATGCTACTTACTGCTGCTAGTTCTGCTGCTTCTTGCTCTTGTTGCTCTTGACGCTCGCGTGCATCAAGGATGTCTTTAGTGATAAGACCTTCTTCGATTTCGCGTAGAGCGATAACCGTTGGTTTATCGTTCTCTTCTGGCACTAGTGAATCTTTCATGCCAGTTTGCATTTGACGAGCGCGGCGAGCCGCAATCAGTACTAGGTCGAAACGGTTGCCAACTTTTTCAACAGCGTCTTGAACAGTTACGCGTGCCATGAGGACTCCAAATAGTTAACTAAAATTTTGAATGACGAGAAATTATACAGGCTTACGCGACTATATTCTAGCCACAGCGCTGTCTCATCTGTGAATGGCTTTTGGGAGACCCTTACTCAGCCAGTAAAGCGTCAAGCATGCCTTTATATTTAGCAGCTTGCTTATCTTGCTTCAATCTTTCTGCACGGATGATAGCTTTAAAGTCCATCAATGCAGTATCAAAGTCATCATTCACGATAACGTAGTCGTACTCGTTATAGTGAGAAATTTCTGCTTTTGCTTCCGCCATGCGTTTTGCAATCACGGCTTCGCTATCTTGGCCGCGAGCGTTTAGGCGGCGCTCTAACTCACCATTTGATGGCGGTAGAATGAAGATGCTTTGCGCTAGTGGCATTTGCTCACGGATTTGACGAGCGCCTTGCCAGTCAATATCAAGGAATACGTCGATGCCTTTTTCAAGGTTTTCTTCGATCCATACACGAGAAGTGCCGTAGTAGTTACCGAATACTTCGGCATACTCAAGAAATTCTGATTTTTCAATCAACTCTTCAAAATGTTCTTTTTGCACAAAGTGATAGTGCACGCCATCTTGCTCACCTGGGCGCATACCGCGCGTCGTGTGAGATACAGATACTTTCATCGCGTATGTTGGATTGGTTTCCAGCATCGCTGAGATCAAGCTAGATTTACCAGCGCCGCTCGGTGCCGAGACGATATATAGAGTACCTTTGCCCATATGTAACGTTCCACATTTGGTTGGATGGTGCCGAAAGAAGAGTCGACTGTTTAAAGATAGCACTGACCAAGAAGAATCACGTAAATAGTGAAAATGAGGTCAGAAAAATGGAGGCGAAGAGTAGCACGATCACAAGGATCATAACAAGGAAAAGAAATGGCTTCACCGGTTAAAGCCATGCAAAAACGGCCAGAAGAAGGATCTTCGCTTGATGGCTATCATTGGTGGCTAGGTAAAGGGAGTGCGTGGCTAATTGATATGTGTGTGGTTGATTAAAAATGGTGTATGTAATGAAACAATCAAAGCAATCGTTTGCATTATTTCGCAATCACAAGTTAAAAAGCGTTGAACTTTTACTCTAAACCCTTACAATCCGCGCAAACGATTACGTGCTGTATATGTCTAGTGAATTGGACTGGACGTCTCTACCATCGAGCCTATCTCGATGACTACAGTAAGTTGGCTTATTTTAGGCGAACTTTCTCTATATCAGCATGTGTACCCATCTTCTATTTTATTAAGTTGTAAGGTTACATTGTGAGTGTCGAATCTACCCTCAAAGCCCAGAAATCTTCTGGCATTCTAGAGTCGATCTTTAAGATCTCAGAACGAAAAACCACGGTTAGCACTGAGCTGTACGCTGGCTTTATTACCTTTTTGGCGATGAGCTACATTCTCGCGGTCAACCCAGCGATTTTGGGTGGTATTCCGGGGATGGATAAAGGCGCGGTGTTTACGGCGACGGCAATCTCAGCGGCGATTGCGACCTTGATTATGGGTATTTGGGGTAACTACCCAGTGATGCTGGCACCGGGCATGAGTATGAATGGCTTTTTCAAAGGCATGTTGCTCAGCGGTTCAGTGGCTGTGGTATGGCACGAAGCACTTTTCGGTATTTTCCTCTCTGGTGTGCTGTACCTGATTTTGTCGATGACCAATATTCGTAAGGCGATGATTGAATCACTGCCTGAAGATCTGAAACTGTCGATCACGGTATCCTTGGGTCTGTTTATTGCGTTTTTGGGTTTGAAAAATGCAGGCATCATCGTTTCTAACCCAATCATTCTGGTCAGCATGGGTGATATCGCTAATCCGCAGGTATTGATTGCTTACATCAGTATCTTTATCGCCCTCGGTTGTATGGTGCGTGATATTAAGTTAGCGACCTTTATCTCTTTTGTATCAGCTATCGTATTAACGGTCATCGCGGATGTCATGCTGGGCACCAACTACGCGCCAATTCCGGATCAAATCGTGTCAATGCCGCCGAGCATGGACAGCACCTTCGGTGCGATTTTCGATTTATCGGGCATTACCATGGATAAGTGGTTTGATTTACTGTTTATTGTGGTGATCTTCCTAATTGTCGATTTCTTTGATGGCCTTAGCACCATCATTGGCGTAGGCCGTGATGCCGGTATTATTGATGAAGATGGCAAAGTGCCAAACGCTCGTTCTGCGCTGGTTGCCGATGCGGGCGGTACCGTAATTGGTTCTATTTTGGGTACCACGTCGATTACCGCATTCTCTGAGTCGGGTATTGCTTCTTCGCAAGGTGCGAAGACCGGTTTAGCTGCAGTATTGGTGGCGGGCATGTTCATGCTGTCGCTATTCCTTTACCCGCTGTTCTCGATCTTCTCCGCGGCGATGGTGGCTCCTGCGATGGTCGTGGTGGGGATCTATATGATTGGTCGTTTAGGCCAAATCAACTGGGATCAGAAAGAGTCACGCATTTCAGCTTTCTTTACCATCATGTTTACCGTGTTGAGCTTCTCGCCAGCGAACGGCATGGCGATGGGCTTTATTAGCTACTGTTTTGCCATGGTTGTGGCTGGCCGAGCGAAAGAAGTACACCCAGCAATTTATGTATTGTCGTTGGTGTTCCTTGCATACTTAGTGTTGTTGTAATCCGAACAGCCGTTATTGGTATTAAAACCGCAAAATAAATGGCCTTGTGCTTTGCAAGGCCATCCTACTTTCATAAAGCCGTGATAAAATTAACCATTAGATGTTAATTATTGATGAGCTTGAACCATGCCTTCTAATCTTCCCAAGTCGTTTAGTCGACCGTTTTTAAAAGTATTCCATATTTTGGAAGCGATACTCTTGGTCGCGATTACGCTAGCCACCTTATTCGCAATGGTGGAAGAGTTTGTGCATGTTTTTGTCGAAAGGCGCGTGCAGTTAACTGATATCTTGTTGATGTTTATCTATCTTGAAGTGCTGGCAATGGTGCAGCAGTTTGTGATGAACGGTAAGATCCCGGTGCGCTACCCGATCTATATCGCCATGATGGCGATTGCTCGTTATATCACTCTGGGAATGAAAGAGCTCGATGCCACCTTGATTGTATGGCTATCATTGGCAGCCTTTATTCTTGCCGCCGCAACCTTATTGATCCGTGTTGGTCACCACTATTGGCCATACATCGACGGACGCACCACCGAAAAAGACGAATAGTCGAACATGGTCGCTTAGAGCCTCGCAATTGCGGGGCTTTTTAGTGAGTGAGTTAGAGTTATTGATGAATTAATCAGAATAGTTGCGCTAACGCAGACACTAAGCGATGACGTCATCGGATTTTTGGTTCAAACTAATCACTCACAGTTAATTTCGTTACCCGCACGCATTTGCAGATAAGACGGGTATATCGTTGATACGCATTTAAAACACAACGTGAGTCGTCTGTACTCTAGATAGTCAGTGTTAGGAGCGTTAAAGCTCGCTTTTGAGGTAGTTATGCAAGGTATTCTTTCCATCCAGTCTCACGTTGTTTATGGCTGTGCCGGCAACAGTTCAGCGGTATTCCCACTGCAACGTTTGGGGCATATCGTGTGGCCGATTCACACCGTGCAATTCTCTAACCATACCCAATACACCCAAGGTTGGACGGGTAAGGTGATGCAGCAAGGTGATATCACGGCATTGGCCGATGGTTTAATCAATATCGATGCCGCGCGTAAAGTAAAAGCAGTGATCTCTGGTTACATGGGCAGCGGTGTGCAAGCCGATGAAATTTTGGCAACCGTTGAGCGCGTTAAGCAACACAACCCGCAAGCGCTCTACGTGTGCGATCCTGTGATGGGCGATCCGGAAAAAGGATGTATCGTCAGCCCTGAAGTGACCGAAGCTTTGTGTGAACGAGTCATGAAAAAAGCGGACATCATTGTGCCAAACCAATTTGAATTAGCGCGTTTTACCGGTATTGAAATTCATGATTTGGACAGTGCGATTGAAGCGTGTCAGCTTGCGTTAACCATGGGGCCAAAGATTGTCTTGGTTAAGCACCTACACTGTGCTTCTAAGCAAGATTTCACCATGCTGATGGCGTGTGATGAAGGGCTATTCTTGATTACACGTCCACTATTGGATTTTGTGCGCCAGCCTGTGGGCGTGGGTGATTTGATTACTTCTATCTTTACCGGTCACTATCTGAACAATAATGATCCAATCTTATCGTTTGAGCTGTGCAATACAGCTGTGTACAGCGTGCTAAAAGAGACTGCAGAACGTAATGAGTGGGAACTGCAGATCGTTCCAGTGCAAGATGCGGTTGCTAGCACTGATGAGCCAGCGTTTAAAGCACAAAAGATTGAGCGTTAGATTCTAGCGTGCCTAAAATTAAAAAGCCCTGCACCGTTGCTTAAAACAGTTCAGGGCTTTTTTTCATTGTGAATATCGTAAAACGATTACTCGATATTCTGGATCTGTTCGCGCATCTGTTCGATTAGAACTTTTAGCTCAACACCTGATGCGGTGATGTCGGTGCTGATTGATTTTGACGCTAGCGTGTTTGATTCACGGTTGAACTCTTGCATCATGAAGTCCAGTTTACGGCCACAAGCGCCACCTTTCTTCATTACAGCCAAAGTCTCTTTTACGTGAGAATCTAGGCGATCCAACTCTTCCGCCACATCTGATTTTTGCGCCAGTAAGATCAGCTCTTGTTCAACGCGTGAGCCATCAAGATCAACTTTCGCATCTTCGAATTTACCCAGTAGGCGCTCACGTTGCCACACAAGAATTTCAGGCATGCGCGCACGTACTTTCACTACTTCATCAGTGATGGCGGTTAAACGCTGCTCGATCAGTGCTTTCATGTTGTCGCCTTCACGGCCACGCGCTTCGATAAACTCGTTGATGGCGTCATCAAAGCCAGCAAGAAGGTCTTTGTTTACGCTGTCCATGTCTTGCTCTGGGGTTTCCATTACACCAGACCACTGCATGACTTGGAATGGGTTAATACGGCTGTCATCACCGGTTAGTGCCATCACTTGCTTTGCTGCATTGATTACTTGTTTGGCTAGCGTTTCGTTGATGGTCAGATCGCCTTGCGCTGCAGGGTTTGCTTCAAAACGTAGGTGACATTCTACTTTACCGCGCGCTAGACGTTTGCGAAAACGGTCACGTAGGATTGGCTCTAGGCCACGGAACTGTTCTGGTAGGCGGAAGTAGGTTTCAAGGTAGCGTTGGTTTACGCTGCGAATTTCCCATACTGCTGTGCCCCAGTCGCCTTTCACTTCTTTACGGGCATAAGCTGTCATGCTGTAGATCATCGAATTTTCCTGTCTTATATATGCTGAAAATTAACCCTGAGATAGTAGCACAGTTGGCGTAGCAATCTTGCTGTCTATTATTGCTTTATGAGGATGAGAGGGATTTGAGCATGTCGCTTTACTCGCCAGTCCCACTCTTTTCCGCTATAATCTTGCCCCAACCAAACGTTTCCCCTGCTTATTAAGGTACATGCCCATGCGTCCAAATGACCGCAAGGCGGATCAAATTCGCCCAATCAAAATTACTCGTAACTATACTGCGTATGCAGAAGGCTCTGTACTCGTAGAGTTCGGTAACACCAAGGTTCTTTGTAACGCTTCTATTGAAGAAAACGTACCGCATTGGATGAAAGGCAAGGGTAAAGGCTGGGTAACGGCTGAATACGGCATGCTGCCACGTGCAACGCATACGCGTAACCGTCGTGAAGCGGCAAGCGGTAAACAGGGCGGCCGTACCATGGAAATTCAACGCCTGATCGCGCGCAGCTTGCGTGCTGTGGTTGACCTAAAAGCGATGGGCGAGTTTATGATCACAGTTGACTGTGATGTTATCCAAGCAGATGGCGGTACACGTACTGCGTCTATCTCTGGTGCAAGTGTTGCGCTAGCAGATGCATTCCAACACCTGATTGAAAAAGGCAAGTTGAAGAAAAACCCAATGAAAGGCCATGTTGCGGCAGTTTCAGTGGGTCTGCTGGGTGATGATGTGTTGTGTGATCTTGAGTACGTTGAAGATTCAGCAGCAGACACTGACATGAACGTAGTGATGACCGAAGACGGTCGCATGATCGAAGTGCAAGGCACGGCAGAAGGCGAACCGTTCACTCATCTACAATTGCTGGCGCTATTAGAGTCGGCAACCAAAGGTGTGGCAGATATTGTCGCGGCGCAGAAGGCGGCGTTGGCAGAATAATCATTTTATAGCTTCCTTTCGGAGGCTATTTTTTTATTTTCGTCATAGATGGCATCAATGCGTTGTTAGCGTCGCTTCCTCACCCTAATCACATACTGGAGTATGCTCATAGGGATGAGGAATCTTGCTGCCTAGCCTTGAAACCATCTATTTAGAAAATGTTTCGTTATTGTTTATGAATAGTTTAGAGCACTAGACCTTTATTTAGAGAGTAAGAGATGAAAGCATACCAGCGTGAATTTATTGAATTTGCATTAGAGAAGGAAGTTTTAAAGTTTGGTGAGTTTACTTTGAAATCAGGCCGTAAGAGCCCGTATTTCTTTAACGCTGGCCTGTTTAATACTGGCCGTGATTTGGCGCGTTTAGGTCGTTTTTATGCGGCGGCGCTAGCAGACTCTGGTATCGAGTTTGATGTGTTGTTTGGCCCTGCTTACAAAGGCATTCCAATTGCGACGACGACAGCGGTTGCACTGGCTGATCACCATGATATGGATAAGCCTTACTGCTTTAACCGTAAAGAAGCCAAAGATCACGGTGAAGGTGGCAACTTAGTCGGTAGCGCACTTGAAGGCCGCATTATGCTGGTGGACGATGTGATTACAGCAGGTACGGCGATTCGTGAATCTATGGAAATCATTCAAGCGAACGGTGCAGACCTTGCGGGCGTATTGGTGGCGATTGACCGTCAAGAGAAAGGCAAAGGTGAGCTGTCTGCGATTCAAGAAGTGGAGCGTGATTTTAACTGTGAAATCATCTCAATTGTGAGCTTGACCGATCTGATCACTTACCTTGAAGAGAAAGGCACCAGTGCTGAGCACCTAGAAGCAGTAAAAGCGTACCGCGCACAATACGGCATCTAATCGCAAATTTTTTAAAACGAGATTTGCTACTACGTTCGTTGCTCACTGTTGCAAGTGACGGCCAATGAGAGCGTTGTTTATGGCTCATCGTCCATTGGTCATCCTAGAGAGCAGGAATGACGAGTCGGGGATCTGGTTTGATTAAAAAGAAAAGGGGTTGATGGATATCCATCAGCCCCTTTTTGTTTTTTTTTGCTGTCGTATATTGTTTCGATGTTGCTTACTGTTTTGATAGTGCTTACTGATAGCGACAGGCTTTTTTCTTGTTTTGGTCAGCCATGGTTTTAAAACGCTTGTGTAGCCACATCCATTGCGATGGTGCGCGTAGGATAATCATCTCGACGTATTTATTCATGTATGCTGCCGCAGCTGTTTCGTCTTTTTGTGGGTAATCTTGCTCGATAGAGATATCGGCAATGATTTCATATTTACCTTGCTCGTTTCTAAACCCAGAACCCGGGATGATTTTGCATTTGCTGGTGTAGGCAAGAATGCTGGTGCCGGTGGTAGTGCAGGCATCTTCGACGGCAAAAAATGGCACGAAGACTGATTTGTTACGGCCATAGTCATGATCGGGTAAATAGAAGAGGTGCTCACCGTCGCGCAAGACACGAATCATCTGTTTGATGTCTTTGCGATCAATCAGTTTATTACCATTGTGGGTGCGGCCCCAATATTGGATGAAGTTGTAAGCGGGGTTATTGTGTGGGCGAAAAACGCCGTAGCCACCTAAGCCTAATACGGCGAATGCGCGTGCCGTGATCTCTAAGTTGAGCGCGTGTACGCAGCACAGCAGCACGCCTTGTTTATTTTCGGTGTATTGGCGTAGCTGCTCGGTATCTTTATTGATGATGATGCGCTTGAATCGCCATGTTGGCCAAAACCAAGTAATGCCGGTTTCAATTAGGGCGAGGCCGGTATTTTTGAAGTTTTCTTCGACGATGGCTTGGCGCTCTTGCTCGCTCTTTTGTGGAAAAGCGAGCTCAAGATTGCGTTGCGTGATATGAACTCTGCTTTTGCCATATTTCATACCGATGTGGCCGATAAATCGACCAAAGCGATAGAGCAGTGAGTAAGGAAGTATATTGACGATGATGGCTAAACATCCAAACCCCAACCAAACACCCCAATTGCGCGGGTGTAACAGTGATAAAGAAAAGGTTGGCTTGGCGTATTTATCGTTACTCATAAGTCACTATCCCAAACAGAGTTGCATGTTTAGATTTGAATAATTGATGGCTACCCGTTACTCAATTTGATTTTTTAGCAGGGCCCAGTATTCGTCAAAGTTAGCGGTCGGTTGATATTTAAAGTCAGAACGCACGAAGCGATTGAGGCTGCCTTCTACCTGACCAAGCAATTGCGCGGCGAGGATGCTTTCATCCACCGGGAACGATTTGCCTTCACGTAGTTTACGCTCACGCAGAATCTGACGCAAAGAGGTTTCAATTCGCTCGAATAACTGGTTAATACGCTCACGTAGACGCTCATTTTCAAACATCAGCGCGTGACCAGAGAGAATACGGGTAAGGCCCGGGTTACGCTCAGCAAAGGCGAGTATTAATTGTAGCACCAAGCGAATGCGTGTAAGGGTGTCTTTTTCTTCATCTAAAATGCGGTTGATGCGCGACATTAAAGACTCTTCGATAAATTCGATCAAGCCTTCAAACATGCGTGCTTTACTTGGGAAGTGTCGGTAAAGCGCTGCTTCAGAAACGCCAACTTGTTTCGCCAGTTTTGCAGTTGTAATACGAGAGGCACCCTCGTTAGATTCCAACATTTGTGCCAACGCTTGTAAGATCTCTTCTCGGCGATTGGTTTTTCTTGTTACAGCCATCAACGCTTCCTTTTATTACCACTTATTTAGCAAAGAAATGTTCACCCTACTTCCTACTTAAGCAAAGCAGGATCAAAGCAGGGTGATTAGCTCAAAAAAATTAAGAATTTCAGATTACAGTTTATCGGCAATCATCTGCAAAATTTGCTGCGCAATCTGTTGTTTTGATGCAAGAGTAAGTGATTGCTCACCCTCTTTCCAGTATACGGTAATGGCATTATCGTTACTATTGAACCCTTGCCCAGCAAGCGAGACATCATTCGCACAGATCATATCGAGATTCTTACGCTCAAGTTTGCTTAGTGCGTACTGTTTTACGTTTTGCGTTTCCGCAGCAAAGCCGACGGTAAATGGGCGATTTTCTGTCATGGCGGCGACGCTAGCCACGATGTCAGGGTTCTTGATCATCTTCACCGTCATCGCATCATTATCTGCCGTTTTCTTCAACTTATTGTCGGCTACGGTTTCTGGGCGATAATCGGCGACTGCTGCACAGCTAATGAAGACATCACTTTGCTGGGCGTGATTCATCACCGCTTGGTGCATATCCAAAGCGCTTTCAACGTTCACGCGTTGGCAGCCTTGTGGGGTAGCTAATGCTACCGGGCCGCTGATAAGTGTTACATCCGCGCCCAGTTTTTGAGCCATGTCAGCCAAGGCGAACCCCATCTTGCCTGAGCTGTGGTTACTGATGTAGCGCACAGGATCGATCGCTTCACGAGTAGGACCTGCGGTGATCAGAATCGATTTGCCTTTGAGTGGCTTATCGGCAAAAAATTGCTCACACAAGCCGACCAATTGCATTGGCTCTAACATGCGGCCTGGGCCGACATCGCCACAGGCTTGCTCGCCAGCTGCGGGTCCCCAGATGTGCATGCCACGACGCGCAAGCGTCGCAATGTTCTCTTGAGTGGCTAAATTTAGGTACATCTGCTGATTCATCGCAGGAGAGACAGCAATCGGTGCATCGCTAGCAAGTACTAACGTTGTCAGCAGATCATTCCCCATGCCAGCGGCCATACGGGCAATTAGATCTGCCGTTGCAGGAGCAAGTAGCACCAAATTCGCCCATTTAGCCAGCTCGATATGGCCCATTGACGCTTCTGCGGCGGGATCTAATAAGCTATCAGAGACCGGTCTGCCCGAAACGGCTTGCATGGTGAGCGGGGTAATGAACTCTTTGGCTGCGTGCGTCATCACGACTTGCACTTGAGCGCCACGCTCAATCAGGCGACGGGTTAACTCGGCACATTTATAAGCCGCAATACCGCCACTAATACCAAGTAGGATTTTTTTTCCTGCGAGTGTTTGCATGTTTGAATCTCCAAATTTCTGCTGCCGATAATATCACAACCGCCGATGGGATTAAGTGTGATGACCTCCGCCGAAACAAACCTAAGTCAAACTAGTGAACAATAGTTCACCTAACTAGTACTAATTCGTTACTTACTTCACAGATAAAAAATAGAGTTAACGCAATATAAAAAGTATGTGAACCAATCAGATAACTTTCATGATTGGGGTGGGGGAACACAAAAGACAGGTAAAGAATATGGGATTTTCGCTTAAGAGCCGCAGTAAGTTGACACTGGTTACCATCATACCGTTGGTATTGATCACCACTTTGATTACGATGGTTTATTACTTCAACGGTTTAAAAAGCCTCGATAGTCAGCTGACCACTTATCGCCAAGAGCTTATCGAAGTAAAGAAAAGTGAACTGAAAGCGTTTCTGATGATGGGTGTGACGGCAATTAAACCGCTCTATGACACCGATGTTGATGGTCAAAATAAACAGCAAGCCAAAGAGATTCTCAAAGCGATGCGCTTTGAAAGTGATGGCTACTTTTTCGCTTATGATTCACAAGGGGTTAATACCTTACATGCCATTAAGCCAGAGCTTGAAGGTAAGAACCTGATGGGAATGAAAGATGAAAACGGTGTAGGCGTGATTTCAGGTTTGATTGATGCGTCTAAAAATGGCGATGGTTTCCTCTATTTCTCATGGCATAAGCCAACGATTGATGCTCAAGCGCCGAAGCTTGGTTATGCCGAATATCTCAAAAAATGGGATTGGGTATTGGGAACCGGTATCTATATTGATGATATCGATTTTCAAGTCGCCGCGTATCGTGAATCACGCATGCAAGCACTCAACACGCAGACTTTTTCTGCCATCGTATTATCCTTTATTAGTTTGTTGATTACTTGCGCCGTGATAAGCGTGGTCATTTCTCGTGGTGTGAGGCCGCTACAACACATAGCGGAATCACTGAAAGATGTTGCGGCGGGTGAAGGTAACTTAGCGGCGCGTTTAAAAGTTGAAAGTCAGGATGAAGTGGGAGAGGTGGCGCAGGCTTTTAACGATTTTATGGATAAGCTCCACCCGATTATTTCCGATATTCGTAGTAGTGCCGGTTCGGTAAAAGCGGCAGCGGGGCAATTGGATGGGCAAACGAGCCAAGCAAGTGGACAAATGCAGCGCCACTGCTTAGAAACCGATAAGGTCGTCACTGCCGTAACTGAGATGAGCATGACGGCCAAAGAAGTGGCCAGTAACACCAACGCCACTGCACAAGCGATCGATGATGCCAATGATCAGATATCAGATGCCCAACAAGAAGTGAACCACGCGATTGAAGGCATCAACCAATTAGTCAAAGACGTTAACCTCACATCAGAAGCCGTTTCAGACTTAAGTGCGCAAACAGAGCAGATCACCAAGGTGTTGCAAGTGATTGGTGAAATAGCAGAGCAAACGAACTTGTTGGCACTGAACGCGGCGATTGAAGCGGCGCGAGCTGGCGAGCAAGGCCGTGGGTTTGCCGTCGTGGCCGACGAGGTGCGTTCGCTGGCGAGCCGCACGCAAAACAGCACCCATGAGATTGGTGACATGTTGAAACTGCTACAAAGTGGCGTTTCGCGTGCGGTGACAACTATGGCAACCAGTCAACAACGTGGAGAACAGACGGCGCAGGAGTCTAATCAAATCCAAGATACGTTGGCGGCGGTGCAGTTTTCGGTATCCACTATTCGTGATATGGGGCTACAAACGGCTTCTGCGGCGGAAGAGCAAAGCGCAGTAGCGGAAGAGATTAATCGCAACTTGGTTGAGATTCAGCACATCGTCAATGAAATTAATCAAACTTTACAGCAGTCGGAGTCGATCAGTTCTCAATTGACCAGCTCGGGCGATGAGATGCATCGCTTGGTTGGGCACTTCAAACTTTGATGACGCACGCAATTACATTGTTTCGTTATCTCTGATAGGAAAAGCGAAAGCCAATTACCGCTTTCGCTTTTTATTTTGTTCAATGACCACTCTGACGCACAATCGAGAGTGGCTGAGCATCATGCCGACAAAATGTTTACCCAATAACGTAATGCCGCGTGAAAAACTGCTTTCGCATGGCCCCGCTTCTTTAACGGATACTGAGTTACTGGCGATTTTTCTTCGTACCGGCACCCAAGGGATTAATGTGCTGGAGTTGGCGGATCGGTTACTACGTGAGTTTGGTTCGTTGAGAAGCTTGTTTGCCGCCTCAGAAGAGCAGTTTTGTACTCAGAAAGGGTTGGGTAAAGCAAAGTATGTACAACTGCAAGCCAGCTTGGAGATGAGTCAGCGCTATCTTAATGAGACGCTCAAGCGAGGCGATGCCCTGACCAGCCCGCAACAAACTAAGTTATTTTTGTCGAGTTTATTGCGCGATCGCCAGCGTGAAGGCTTCTATATCTTGTTTCTCGATAGTCAGAATCGAGTGATTCGCGGTGAATTGATGTTTGAAGGCACGATAGATTCCGCCTCGGTTTACCCCAGAGAGGTGGTTAAGCGCACCTTAGAGCATAATGCAGCGGCATTGATTCTGGCGCACAACCATCCCTCAGGCGTGGCTGAGCCCAGCCAATCGGATCGCCGCATTACCCGCCGATTAAGCGATGCATTGGCCTTAGTCGAGGTGCGAGTGCTGGACCATTTTGTGGTGGGGGACGGCGAAGTGGTTTCTTTTGCGGAGCGCGGGTGGATATGAATCACAATTTTAGTTGTGAGTTCGGCTAAATCTAAGTACAATCCATCGACATTTTTTAGACTAAATTCAGCTCTGCTTAAAAAAAGATCACAGAAATCTACAAAAAGGATCTGTTCGGGTATTGAGCAATGCTAACCAAGTTAGTATAATGCGCGACCTTTGATAGCCTTGTATAGACTTTCTATAGCGGATCTAAACCTCTATCCTTCTGTTTAAGAAATAGAAGAGGTTCGGCCACCAAGGTTGATATCGAGCTGAAACGATTTTGGAGAAGACATTATATGTCACGAGTATGCCAAGTAACTGGTAAGCGTCCAGTAACGGGTAACAACCGTTCACACGCACGAAATGCTACTAAGCGTCGTTTTCTGCCGAACCTACAAACTCATCGTTTCTGGGTAGAGAGCGAAAAACGTTTTGTTAAACTACGCCTTACTGCAAAAGGTATGCGCATTATTGATAAGAAAGGCATCGATGCTGTTCTTGTTGACATTCGTGCACGTGGCGAAAACGTTTAAGAGGAAAATAGGCAATGGCAAAGAAAGGCGTTCGTGAGAAAATTCGTCTAGTATCATCTGCTGGTACTGGTCACTTCTACACAACTGACAAGAACAAACGTAATATGCCTGGCAAATTTGAGATCAAGAAATTTGATCCAGTAGTTCGCCAACACGTTATGTACAAAGAAGGCAAAATCAAGTAATTGATTCTTCTTTGAAGCTTCTACTAGAAGTTTGAACGATAAAACCCAGCTCTCGAGCTGGGTTTTTTATTATATGTACTAAGTAGTCATAAGGATGGATTGGCATGAAATGGTTGGTAAGTGGCTTAAAACTGGGCGCACTCGTTGTTTTGGCTTGGATTATCAATATTGCGCTGGGTTATGAGGCTAAATTGGACAGTTTGATTTTACTGTCAATTACGGTTGCATGGATGAAAACAAACCGATTCGGTTCTTGGCTGTTCGCTGCTCTGGTACTTACGGCCACATTTTACATTCCAGTGTCATGGAATTATGCTCACCCTAATCTAACCATTGTCTCCTCGCTTATTGAAACCAATTCCTCTGAAGCTTTAGAGTTCTTCCAAGATTTAGAAATCAGTACGTTGGCTATAGCTGTAGTTTTTGCAGTGATATCTTTTGGCTTGTTTAAGATTATTCCTAAAATCCAAGGTGTGAAAACGTCGGCATTTTGTTTGGTTTTGTTTTCGTTTTTATTGCTCGATAAACCGATTAGAACGATCATGGATCGAAACATTGAGGACAATTATACCCAAGCACTGCTCTCGAATATGCGTTATGCACCAGTTCGTTTTTTTTACGACTGGTATGACTCATACGATAAGTATCATCAATACAATGCGCAGATTATGGCGCAAAAAGAGATTCCATCATCTTGGGTGATCACAAGTAAGCCGCAACATGAGAGTAATACCATCTTTGTTATTGGCGAAAGTGTTCGTAAAGACTATATGAATGCCTATGGTTTTTCGCTAGATAATACGCCATTTATGTCGACAGCAAAGGGTGAGCTTTGGCAGGATTTTCTTTCTCCTGGGCCGAATACATTTACTTCGGTAATGCGTTTCGTTACGTTGAATGATGGGCTTAATATTGAGTTAAATAATAATATCAACACCTTAGCAAGGGCTGCTGATATTGAAACGTTCTGGATCTCTAATCAAGGGCGGATGGGCGAATTTGATACTGGGATCAGTGCAATTGCGAATTACGCTGATCATGTGTCATTTACTCGCAGCGGTAGTTTCAGAGATTCAAATGTTTATGACTCGACACTACTGACAAGTATTCAGCAAGCTTTGGCCAGCAGTGGTAAGTCCAAGTTGATCGTGGTGCACTTGATTGGTTCGCACCCGCGCTTTTGTGATCGCATTGAGGGTGAAGTTAAATTTGACTTTAACGGTGACAAAATCTCTTGTTATATTGAATCGATTAAACAGACCGACTCTCTTTTAGCTGATATTGACTCAATGGCTCAACAGCAAGCACTGCCTTATAGCTTACTGTATGTTTCTGATCATGGTTTAGGGCATCGAGATAACGGACAAAATTTACGTCACGATCCCGCGATTAAGCAATCTTACCAAGTGCCGTTGTTTATTACTGGTTCTTCATTTGAATCGAGAGAGTTGATTTCGTCACCACGCAATGGTTTCTCACTCATTAAAGCGCTTTCGGAGCTCATGGGGGTTTCTAGCCAACGATTGGATGTATTGCCATCTTTTTTCTCATCCTACCAAGATCAGCCGATAGTGAATAATGGTGAGGGAGAGTTGATTGACTTAGATGAATTGAGAGATGATCCGATTCAATTATAAAGCGAAATAAAGCAAAGCATTTTCTTATTACGGTTTAGGCTTACTAAGCCGTATTTTAGCTTTAGCTACTAATCATAAGGAATTGATATGTCCAAACTGACTCAAGGGCGTCGTCGCTGGAATAACAGATTGATTTTAGGCGTGTTGATTTTTATGTTGGTGCTTAACTTGCCCACATTGATCAAAACCTACTTGTTAGATGACACAACTGAAAGTGAGCATCCTTATCTACTCAATCCCAATCAAGATCTACAAGCTTTACATGCAACACTATGGTCATTAACCGATGAGCAGGGTAGTTGGCAATTGGATCCGCCTTCATCTATTACCGCTCAAGAGCTCGCTCAACGCTGGAAAACCTTGGTTGGAACGGAAATAACCGATGAAAATTTTCAATCTCTCCAAGCGAGCTTAACCTCACCGCAGTCAATAGAGGTGTGGTATGACGATCAAGAAGAGCCGCAAAGGATCACTTATTACCAGTTACCTCAGTTTTGGTTATTAAAGAACTGGCAAGAGAAATGGATCGCAGTGACGGTTGAACCAAGCTATCTATTGCCGATTCGTCATCCATCATCAGAGAAATAACGGAGATTATTGTGCCTGAATTACCAGAAGTTGAAGTGAGTCGGATGGGTATTTCGCCTCATTTGGTCGGCGAAACGATTCGTAGTCTGACTTTTCGCACGCCTAAGCTACGTTGGGATATTCCTGCTGAACTGAAACAACTGGAAGGGCAGGTGATTCGTGATATTCGTCGTCGGGCAAAATATTTAATCATTGAAACCGATGCAGGTTGTGCGATTGTACATTTAGGTATGTCTGGCTCGCTACGGGTACTCGATGCGGAGTTCCCGCCGAGCAAACACGATCATGTGGATTTACTGCTGACCAATGGTAAGTTACTGCGCTACAACGATCCACGTCGTTTTGGCGCCTGGCTGTTTAGCCAAGATGGCGAACATGCTGTACTTAGCCATATGGGGCCAGAGCCTCTGACAGATGAGTTTAATGCGGAATATATGCTGCAAAAAGCATTGAATAAACGCGTTACAGTAAAGCAGTTTATTATGGATAACAAAGTCGTGGTTGGTGTGGGTAACATTTACGCCAGTGAATCTTTGTTTAGCGCGAAAGTACATCCCACTCGCACGACTGGCAGTTTAACACTCGCTGAGTGGGGGAGTTTAGTTGCTGATATCAAACAGGTTTTGACCACCTCAATCACGCAAGGTGGCACGACCTTAAAAGACTTTGCTCAAGCCGATGGTAAACCGGGATATTTTGCACAAGAACTGCAAGTTTATGGCAAAGCCGGCGAGCCTTGCCCAAATTGTGGTGAAGAGATTGAAGCGCTCAAGATCGGGCAAAGAAATACGTTTTTTTGTTCACACTGTCAGTTGTGAGGTTTTAAAATCGTTATAGCATTTGCCCTGATTTTTGAAAGTATTTCTGTGCCACCAGAAGTGAGATGAGACGCTCACGTTTCGTATCTTTGAATTGAGCTACCCATTGTTGAGCATTTTGGATAATGGCCTCTGCTTCTTCAGGGTGTGAGAGGTAATAGTCCATTTTTTCATCCAGATCGGAAAAGTCATTTTTGACTTCAACAAAATGCTTACCCGCTTGCAGCCTACCTTCCATAAACCATGTTTCATAACGAAGTTTTGGTGTGAAGCACAGCGAATTTGAGGACATGATCCATTTTAGATTAGTAGCGACATCCATTCCCTCTAGGCTGAGAATGAACTTATATTCAAGCTGCTCAGCAATGGTCATGGATTTTTTCACGTAGTTGAGTTGCCTTGGATCACTATCTTTTATATCAACACGGCCAACATTACAGCGTGGATTAGCGCAGTGAGTGGCTAGTAATAATCGTCGGTTAGGCCTAAAGCCTGTCCCGCGCCATACCAGCATATCTTTCTTCTCACGGTAGGGTTTATCACTATCGATAAAGACATAGTGTCGAACCGCATTCAGTTTCAACAATACTGAGTTTTGATTGTCACCTTCAATGGGACGACTTTTTAAAAAGCTTGGCTCTGAAGGGACATCGATGACATCCCCATTGACATACTTAAAGGCAAATTTTTGTGGGAAGCACTTAATCACTTTGAGTAAATCATAGTAGTAAGCGCTGCCACCTGTCTGTTTGAAGTTTTTAACTTTGACTAAATCCACATCGCTTAACGTGAAGCTTGTATTGTATTTGCAGTAATAGTTAACGCGGTCATTTAAGTAAGATTGATTGAAGTTATCGCGTTGAGCGATAACTTTTACTCTAACAAATCGAAATAAAGCGGCTGGTAGATGGGGCAGCAATCCATTTGATAAGTAGTATTTTAGTTTTTTCATACTGATTTTAGTTTAGCTAAAATGGCACTATTGACCGAAATTGGCACAAATTGGGCGACATCACCACCATGGGTTGCGACTTCTCGGACAATGGTTGAAGACAAGAAGGCAAACTCTTCCGCCGGCGTTAAAAATATGCTTTCTAAGCCGGGCAGTAATTTACGGTACATACTGGTTAGGCCAAATTCGTACTCAAAGTCCATTGTGGTGCGTAGTCCACGAATCAGTACGTCACTCTGTTGTTCTTTTGCAAAATCAACTAGTAGGCCACTAAAGCCAATGACAGAGACATTGCTAAGATGGGCGCATGAGCTTTTAACCAGTGTAACCCGTTCTTCTAACGTAAACATAGTTTTCTTAGACGGGCTTGCTGCGACCCCAATCGTGACGGAATCAAACATGCTGGCTGTTCGTTCAATCAAATTCAGGTGGCCATTAGTGATGGGATCGAATGTTCCGGGATAAATAACATTTTTACTCATCACATACTCCTGCTGTAAATTGATCAACGCCGTTCTCACAGCGAGTGAGTTTATTGTGAATGGTGTTTTCTAAGATGGCGTCGTTTTCAGCTAATGAGGCTCGAGAGTTTTCGTTATGGTAAAGATGGTAGCCCACGCCGGAGAATTTAAGATATAAGCGTTCTTTACCCGCGTTGAGCATGCGATGAACGAATTCACTGTCTTCTCTACCCCAACCGACAAAGTCCTGATTGAAACCATTCACCTCGATCACATCTGCTCGCCAAAATGCCATGTTGCATCCTCGAGTCGCTTTGTCGTTATTGCGTACATATGAGAATACTTTACTGAGTAGACGGTTGGTAATGCAGTTTTTACGGTTGCGAATACCCTTTGTGAAAATAGAGGGTACTAATCCGTGATGCATAATTTCTTGGCTACAGGCTTCGTCTGTCAGAACTCGGCCACCCTGAACAAAACGATTGGCTTGTGCGACTTGTTTATGGGATTGGATGAAGGTTGGTGATAGCACCATATCACCATCGACCATGATCAGATAATCACCACTCGCTTTTGCTATTGCTCTATTACGACTCATTGCGAGTTGGAAGCCATTATCTTCGTGCCAACTGTGAATTAATGGAACCGGGAAAGTTGAGCTAAATTGGTCGATGATCTGTTTTGTATCATCACGAGAACCATCATCGGCAACAATCACTTCATCAGGCATTACAGATTGGCGTTTAACACTCTCAAGTACCGCTTTAAGGGCTTCTTTCCAATTATAAGTGGTAATAATTAAAGTGGTTTTCATGACTTTTTAGCCTGTTCACGTAAGTAGAGATCGATGTATTTGACGAAGGTTGAGTGCATGCAAAGCCATGCGAGGATAAAGCCATGCTTACCATCTAAAAAACCACGCTTGATAATGTACATTTTAACAAAGCTGGCAAGGGCGTGAACAATCGCGGTCGTCAGGCCGGATTTTTTCTTTCCTTCGCGCTCATCTGTCCAGGCTTTTAGGTAGCCTGTGGTTTTATTGATGTAGTGATGTAAATGCTCGTACGTGTAATGGTTTAAACGCCCATCTAGCTTAATGGTTTGAAAGCCATCATCTGCTACTTTTTCATGCACAAGCGCGTCATTGTAATGGGTGTATTCGGTGCGGTATAAGCGCACGATCCAGTCCGGTGACCAACCAGAGTGATAAATGAATTTGCCAAAGGCGGCGCTAAGGCGATTTACTTTGTAAAGCACATTGGGTTTGTTTGCTTCTACCGCCGCTAAGATACTGTTTTTTAATTCAGGAGTGACTTGTTCATCAGCATCAAGCCAAAGCACATAATCAGAAGTGACGTGTTGCTGGGCAAGTTGACGTTGCTTACCAAATCCTGGCCACTCTGAATTGGTGTAGAATTTGTCGGTGTATTGACGCGCAATTTCTTCGGTGGCATCTGTACTGCCAGAATCGAGCAGGACGATCTCATCAACCCAACCTTTGACGGTATCTAGGCATGCTTGTAGGTGCTTTGCTTCATTTTTTACAATGAGAGCAACGGCTAAAGTTGGTTTAGACAAGAAAGTCTTCCTTTTGAGTCAATTTGAGAACGCTAAGTTTACTGAGTTTGAAGATGCAAATCTTCTACAACGCGATCAAACATTGTGATTACCTGAGCACTCGTGATGCGATGCATCGCTTTTTCATCTTTTGCTCTGGTACGCCAATCTAAATCCACACTGTATTTACCGGTTTCATCAAAGATAACTTCTTCATAAACGGAAACGGTGTAGTCTAGGTAGCGATAAGGGCCGACACGTTTAGGGTTATGGTGAGCATACAATCCAATGATAGGTGTTTGCATGGCGTTTGCCATGTGAGCTGGTCCTGTATCTGGCGCGATCACCATATCGACAATATCGATTAACGCGAGCATTTGCATAATACTGCTTTCACCCACTAAATTAAGGCATGGCGCAGTAAGTAATGCTTGAATGTCTTGTGCTAAATCGATTTCTACTTGAGCTGGGCTACCCGCGAGAATGACATTCCAGCCGAGTTGGCGAGCATGCTCAATTACTTCAACATAACCTTGTGCATGCCAGTTTTTATAGGCTTTGCTTGCTCCAGGCACAACCAATAGATTCGGCTTTTCAAGGTTAATATTTTGCTCTGCCCACTGTCTATCAGTGTTAGCGTAGCTGAGTGACCAATCAGGTTCATTTAGCTCAACACCAATTTTTGTAGCGAAGGCCATCAAGCCGTCGACCACATGTAATGATGAGGGAGAGGTCACTTTGCAGTTGGTAAACAACGTCTGAAAGTCTTGGCTACGCTGTTTATCAAAGCCGAGCTTATATTTGGCATTAATACCAAGGGTGGCGATGCTGGCACGAATTGCGTACTGCATGTGTAATAAGGCGTCGAATTCTCG
The DNA here is from genome assembly GCF_000222565.1 of Vibrio sp. N418. Classification (NCBI taxonomy): domain Bacteria; kingdom Pseudomonadati; phylum Pseudomonadota; class Gammaproteobacteria; order Vibrionales; family Vibrionaceae; genus Vibrio; species Vibrio sp. N418. Next base: position 27,482 of record NZ_AFWD01000052.1, on the reverse strand, counting down.
GCCTTTCAGCTGTTGCCACAATTCTTTGTAGCCTTGCCAACCGGCTTTCTTATCAAACACAATGATTTCAATGTTTGCTACTGCTGCCAGCAACTGCGCCTCAAGCTTGCCAGTGATCCAAGTTATTTGGGTATTGGGCCATTGCTTTTGAATGGCTTGCACCGTTGCGATGGTATTACACACATCACCGATAGCAGAGAGGCGAAGTATGCATAGAGATTTAGGTGGAGCAGCGAACATATTAAATGCCTGAAGAGTAAAGATACCAACTCGCTAGATTATGCAGATACCTAAGATAAATGTAAAATATCCAGCGTTGAGGGCTGAGATACCATAAAGCCTTATCATAGATTACTTGAGTGAGACGATAGAATGACAGGCAAGCCGGGCAACACGGGAATAAAACGCATTTTCAAAGCAACAGAATACTCGATGCAAGGATTAAAAGCGGCTTTTAAGTATGAAGCGGCGATACGTCAAGAGTTGGCGTTGTTATTGGTCGCATCGATTCTAGTGTGCGTTTTTGACGTTAGTGTTGTTGAACGTATTCTTATGCTTGGTGTTGTCTGTTTAGTTCTGATTGTTGAATTGCTCAATTCAGCTATAGAGGCCGTCGTGGACCGAATTGGTATTGAGCATCACGAGCTGAGTGGACGAGCAAAAGATATCGGCTCAGCCGCAGTGCTAGTGGCTTTGATTTTTGCCGCTTTTACTTGGTGCTATATCCTTTTAAGCCATTATGTATTTTAACTCGCTACGTATTTTAAGCCATTGCCGGAGTGCACGATGATTGAGATGATTAAAACAGAAAACCAGTGCATTTGGTTCGATAGCGATATTATTGATGCTAGTGACGCTGCTATTTTTGACGCCAACTATTGGCAGGCAAATAACAAAGTGGTTGGTAGTGCAAAAGGACGAGGGACGACGTGGTTTGTCCAACTCGACTCTATGCAAGGTGCATTGCGCCATTACCGCCGCGGTGGCTTATTCGGAAAACTAGTTGAAGATAATTACTGGTTTTCTGGCTGGGATAAAACGCGCAGCGCAGCCGAGTTTTCGTTGTTGCTTAGCCTGAGAGAAGCTGGTGTTAATGTACCTAAGCCTATTGCCGCTCGTGCGGTTAAATCAGGGCTAACCTATCAAGCTGATCTCTTGAGTGAGCGTATTCCTCAAGCCAGAGATCTTGTGAGTATTTTGCAGGAAAAACCATTACCAGCGGAAATCTATCAACGAATTGGCCTAGAAATCCGGAAAATGCATGACGCTGGTGTGAATCATACCGACCTCAATATCCATAATATACTACTAGATAAGCAAGATAAGGTATGGATTATCGATTTTGATAAGTGTCAGCAGCAAGAAGGTGATGATTGGAAGAGCGAAAATATGGCTCGCTTAAAGCGCTCTTTTATAAAAGAAGCGAAGAAAGCAAACCATGAATTTGACGATTGTGGTTTCAATACGCTCTTTAGTGCTTGGTCAACATAATGTCTAAGAAAGATTCAAATATTGAATGGTTCTATCTATAGCACCAACTTGCTTTTCTACTGCTTGCTTGATTGTACTTGAAGTAGGGACTTGTTCTGGTTGAGAAAAAAGTGTGATTAATTTATCACTCAACTCGTTTTCATCATCAACGACACTCATTACATTCTCAGTAAGAAACTCATCGATAATGGCCTGAAAGTTAAAATAACTTGGGCCAGTGAGTGTGTATTTACCTAGAGCCATCGGTTCTATGATGTTATGACCTCCAACCTTATTTCCGGCTAGACTGCCACCCATAAAGCACAAGTCCGCTGCCCCAAGTAATAACATCATTTCACCCATAGTATCACCTAAGTATACTTGAGTACTGCCTGATAGTTCTGTTTTACATGAGCGGCGCACGATCGAAAATCCGGCTTGCTGGCATAGTTCATGTACAGAACTAAATCGTTCTGGATGACGAGGTACCAATATTAATAAAGCGTCGGGAAATCGTTCAAGGATCTTATTGTGAGCGTTGAGAACTTGCTCATCTTCACCTTGATGGGTGCTAGCCGCTATCCAGATCTTCCTTTGTTGTCCTAACGTTTCCCGTAATTGTTTCGCATCTTCGATACATCTATTATTAATGGAGATATCGAATTTTATTGATCCGGTTACGTGAATTTTTTTACTTGGGACTCCTAATTCAACGAATCTTTGTGAATCACTGGTGCTTTGGCATAAAAATCTAGTTACAGCTGAAGCGGCAATATTGAATAAAGGAAGTATCTTTCGATAGTTATTCGCCGATTTTTGAGATAGTCGAGCATTTAATACTGTTATTGGGGTTTTTCGTCGAGAAACGCAGTGAAGGGTGTTAGGCCAAAGTTCAGTCTCCATAATTAACAATTGGCTAGGCTGAACAGCTTTTAGGAAGCTATTTACGGCAAAACTAAAGTCTAAAGGCATATAACGATGTTCAACTAGTGCACCTAATTTTTCTACTTGAGCGGCGCCAGTTGTTGTTGTTGTCGTAACTACAATGGGTAATTCTGGGTATTTAGTTTTAATTCGTCTAATTAAAGGCGTTACTGCAATAACTTCGCCAACAGAAACAGCATGAATCCATAGAGGACTCATGCCGTTGGTTGGCATCGTTATACCAAATAACTCTTTCCAGCGAAAATTGTATGAGGGTTTATCTTGTTTACTTTTAAAGAGACCATACAAAAAAAATGGACAGATAATAAAAAATAGGGTGCTATATAGTATTCGAGTCATGATTTTTTGGCGTGCAAAATAGCAAAAGAATGATTAAGTAAAATGCTAATGGGTGTGGTTGCATTAAGGGGATGTCAGTCAACCCGGAAACGGCATATACAGTAGAACATAGTATAGCGATGAGGATTGACTTATCATTATGTCTAAAATAATAAAATAGAGGCATTAGAAGAAATGCCAATGTCATCATTAATCCAGCAATCCCTTTCATTACTAGGCTGGATATGTATTGGTTGTGATAGTGCTTAAAACCAATTGATGCCTTTGATATTAACCCTCTTTCATATAATTCTTGCTTTGCTTCTACGTGGTTTTTTCCTAAGCCAAAAATAGTCGGTGATTTAGCTAGCTCCCATCCGGCTTGCCACATTTGTAATCTGTAACCAATAGAGGTATTGAGGTTGCCACTGGTAATTGCGTGATATTCATGTTTTGTTTGTATAATGCGTTGTTCAATTTTCTCATAATTTAAAAAAGAAACTAAACTTATGGCAATAATGGATGCAACAATGAATATGCTGTTTTTTTTATACTTAATAATCATCAAAGCTGCGAGTAGTAATGCTGCAATAGTTACAGCAAGTAGAGTCCCTCTAGTCTGGCTAATTATGATGCTCGATAGCCCTAAGCATGCTGAAACTAATGAAATAATCCGTTGTTTCTTTTCTGATGATATGAAAGCTAAGTAGATTGCAATCGATGTTATCGCCGCGCTGAAAGTGGTGTAGGGTATAGCGTTTATAGACCAATATTCTCGGTCTATTTGCAATGCGAAAGTTTGATAGCTTATGTAACTAACAGATATGACAGAAGCTAAAGCTATTAGCCATATTAGATTTGATTTTATTTTTTCAATTACATAGTTATGCAGCACCATTGAATATAATGCTATAGCACCAAGAACCCTTAATTCTGATGAACTTCCCCCCATGGTTAGTTTTGTGAAAGCGCTAAAAATTACAGCTATCAATAATATCCATGTTAACTTTCTGTTTTTTATGTGTTCTACAATGGCATTAAAGCCTAATTGAAATAACCCTAAAAAGAACACTATGATACAAAGTATAAAAAAGTGTTTGTCGGAATTTTCGTATAAAAAAAGTCCAGAAAAAGCCCATATGGTCGGAAGAGCGAATAGAAATTGGATTATGTTTTTCTTGTAGTGATTGTTGATGTTCATAGTTTTTCTGTAACAACTGAACTTGAGAGTTCTTTTAAACAATGCAAATGCCCTAGAGGACATACTCGTTTAAAGCAAGGGCGGCATTTTAATTCAATCGATGCAATATCCACAGAATTAGCGAGTGGTGGTGTGTATTTAGGTGATGTTGAACCATAAACACCAATAACATGGCAGCCAACCGCAGCCGCAACATGCATTAAGCCAGAGTCATTACTTACGACTGTGCGGCATGCTGCCAATAAGTCGACAGCTTCTATCAATGATGTTTTACCAGCTAAAACATGAATATTGGCTTGATTTTTCTCACCTACAAGGCTTCTGATTTTTTCACAGGTATCGATATCTTTCTGTGAACCAAATAACCATACTTGCTGTCCTTGGCTGGCCACATGATTGGCAACTTCAGCGTATTTTTCTTCAGGCCATTTTTTGGCTGGGCCAAATTCAGCTCCTGGGCAAAGGCCAATACTTTCCTGCGCTATGCTCAACCCAAATTTGGCCATGGTTTGCCGTTGTTCTTTGTTATCAATCGTTAGTTTTGGTCGAGGTAAGCTTTCGAGTCCACCAAGTGAGCCAGAACCAAGCATGGTATCCTTTGAATAAGCCAAAGCAACATAACGCTCAACCATGAATTGGAAAGCCTTCATATTGCGACGAATATCGTTGAGCAAACCAAAGCGCATTTCTCCTTTCCAGCCGGTACGAACTGGGATTTTAGCAAACCAAGGGATCAAGGCGGATTTAGCTGATTTTGGTAACACAAACGCGTGGTCGTAATTTTCGAGACGGAGGCTTTTACCCATATCGAAACGAGCACGTAAATTTAAATCACCATGGCCGAGAGGCATTTCAATTGCTCGGTTTACCTCTGGCATACGCTCTAAGATAGGCTTGCACCAAGCGGGAGCTAGCACGTCAATAATGGCGTTAGGGTGTTGTTTCCTTAAGGTGATATAGAGTGACTGAGACATCACCATATCGCCAACCCAAGAGGGGCCGATCACTAAAATTTTATTCATGCTTTGTGATTCCAAAACAGCTTTTTCATGATGGATTCGTAGCTTCGATAGATCTCAATGTAGACTTTTTGCAGTACACCCAACTTTTGCTTTTCTTTACGTTTCGTGTTTTGACTACTGATGGTTGAAATGATTTCAGCACGCTCAAATAGAGAAGGCTTCACGCTATAGGTTTTTACCTGATGGCGCCATGGCTTTTCCATGTAGTCGTCTACAGGCTCAAGAAAGTACTCAGCATTGGCAATAAATGCCTGCGCCGCTTGAGGCGAAAGTGCATAAGCGGTGGTCCCACAGCTTTTTTTTGCATATTGACCGAGTTGTGTTCGAGTTGTTATCTCTTCAATCGGAGTAAATTTACTAGGTTGTGTTGCTGCAAGTTTTACGTAACCATATTTATTAATATAGGGTTCAAGGATTTGAAGGATATCTCCTGCGAGAGGTTGGATATCAACATTATCTTCAAGTATGACAACTGGTGCTTGTAGTTCTACACATTTTTGCCACAAGCTGTAATGGCTAGCAAAACATCCAATCTCTCCAGGTTTGAGCTCATAGCCTTTGCGCTGAAAAGTTTGTTTTTGTGATGCTTTATTTGAGTATAAAAAATGCTCTTGAGAAGCATCCACGGCATCAAAAAATTCAAATTCAAAACCAGCATCGAGCAATTGCTGTGAAATTCGCTGTCTGCGCTCTTGGGAGCGAGTAAGACTAACCACAAAAATTTTCATTAACGAACCTTCCAATCACTATCGTATCGAGATTTAAAAAGATTGTAATAATTACTGTCATCTTGTTGAGTCAGTAAAAGTTGCAAAATCCACATATATTGCTCAGGTTTCGGTTCAACATAATGCTCAATAGCGTTATTCATGGCGCGCGCATCGGCTTGTTCGGAAGCTTGAAGGTCTAAAGCGGGTAGCACTTCAATCGAGAATTTTCCTGTTTTTGGGTCGATAGACGCAAACAGAGGAACAATATGAGCTTTAGATAGCTTTGCTAACTTGCTTAAGCCTGGCAGTGTTGCTTTAGTTGTGGCAAAAAAATCAACAAATTCACTCAGTTCAGCACCGTGATCTTGATCTGGTAGGTAATAGCCTAAATAACCCGATTTTATCGACTTAATAAATGGCTTAATGCCACCTGAACGCTCATAAACTCGACCGCCATATTGAACTCGTTGTCGATGCATTAACCAGTCTGCCACAGGGTTCTTTTGTTTTTTTGCCATAGCTGAAACAGGTAAATTTAAAGACGCTAATAGAATGGCTGGGATGTCGATTGCCCAGGAGTGAGGCACAAGCAAGATAACATTCTCACCAGCATCTGTTAGCTGAGTTAGGTTATGTTCATTTACAAATTCACATTGCTGCTGTAGCCATGTCTTTGAGCGTAAAGAGAGTAATACGAAACGAAGTATAAACACCCCTGCGGTGAAGAGCGTTTTATAGACTAACGCTTCACGCTGCTCAAAACTCATTTCAGGAAAGCAGAGCTGCAGGTTGACTCGCGTACGATGCGCAGGACCCTTGTTTGATTTTGATAGTTTGCTCGCTATCTTTTTTGCCAACCACTGATGAAAAGACAATGGTAGCAGCGCTATTGGCACTGAGAGTATGACACCTAGCCAAGTAGGCCAGTACTTAGGTGCTAAGAAGTGCCACTCAAAAGTAGGGTTATAGGCTTTTTCATCAAAATCGTTGCGAGGAGCTGCTGACATAGATTGCTCAATAGGCGCTTAGCGCAATAGTTAGTCGAATGTGTTTTGGGCAAGTGTACCACGCAACAAAAGGTGCTTCCTAGAGTACAGATAGAGAAGGTGAGTAATTTGAAGGTTTACTCACCAGTTTGGAGTTCAACTTGGTTTAATCGTTACCAAATAAATCACGAGTGTAGACTTTATCAGCAAATGGTAATAGCTCATCATTCATGCGATTAGATACTATGATATCCGCACAATGGATGAATTCGTTGAAATCAGTGATGACTCGGGAGTTAAAGAAATACGTTTCTTGAATTGCTGGTTCGTAAACAACCACTTCAATTCCTTTGGCTTTGAGGCGCTTCATAATGCCTTGAATAGAAGATGCTCTGAAGTTATCAGAGCCAGATTTCATGACAAGACGATAAATACCAACAGTTTTCGGCTTGCGTTTGAGAATACTCTCCGCTACAAAATCCTTACGTGTTCTATTGGCATCTACAATGGCACCAATAATGTTGTTGGGTACTTCTTGGTAATTGGCCAGTAGCTGCTTAGTATCTTTTGGTAGGCAATAACCACCGTAACCAAATGATGGGTTGTTATAATGATTACCAATGCGAGGATCTAACCCTACGCCTTCAATGATTTGTCGTGAGTCCAAGCCGTGCGCTTCCGCGTACGAATCTAGTTCGTTGAAGTAGGCCACACGCATAGCTAGGTAGGTGTTTGAGAAAAGCTTTACGGCTTCCGCTTCTGTTGAGTTGGTAAACAGAACTTCAATGTTGTCTTTCTCCGCTCCTTCAATAAGTAAGTTAGCAAAAGTTTTTGCGCGCTCACTTTGCTCACCAACAATAATTCGTGATGGGTACAGATTGTCGTATAGCGCCTTGCCTTCACGAAGAAATTCTGGAGAGAAGATGATGTTCTGGCAGTTCAATTCTTGTTTGATACGCTCTGTGTAACCGACCGGTACGGTTGACTTAATAACCATCACCGCTGATGGAGCGATGGCAATTACATCACGAATAACGGCCTCAACTGATGATGTGTTGAAGTTGTTCGTTTGAGGATCGTAATCAGTGGGGGTTGCAATAACAACAAAATCAGCATCTCTATAAGCTTCTTCTTGGTTGGTTGTTGCCTTGAAGTTAAGTTCTTTGGTTGACAAAAAACGCTCAATATCACTATCAGCAATTGGAGATTGTTTTTTGTTTAGTAAAGTAACCTTTTCTTCAATGATATCCAGAGCTACAACATTATTGTTTTGCGCCAATAGCATTGCATTTGATAGGCCGACATAGCCTGTACCTGTGATAGCAACTTTCACTGTTCGATCCTCTACGGTTAGTAACGGTTTTTACACTATCGATATTAACGATTAATCAGCGCCATGTATTCTGCAACGCCTTCCGCAACCGTTTTAAATTCATGATCACAACCAGCCGCGCGAAGTTTAGTTAAATCCGCTTGGGTAAATTCTTGATATGCACCTTTTAAATGCTCAGGGAATGGAATGTTTTCCATTTCACCTTTACCGTGATGCTTGATCACCGCTTTAGCGACTTCCTCAAAAGATTCCGCATTGCCAGTTCCTAGGTTAAAGATCCCAGACACGCCGTTTTCCATAAACCACAAGTTTACTGCTGCAACATCGCCAACATAAACGAAATCACGTTGGAAAGTTGCGCTTCCAGCGAACAGTTTTGGGTTTTCGCCCGCATTCATTTGATTATTTAAGTGGAAAGCAACAGAGGCCATCGAGCCTTTATGCTGCTCGCGTGGACCATAAACGTTGAAGTAACGGAAACCGGTAATTTGAGAAAGCGTTTCACCATGAGCTTTGGCATCTTGCCAGATTCGACGAACATAGTTATCAAATTGTTGTTTCGAATAGCCGTATACATTGAGCGCGCCTTCATATTGTGGCTCTTCAATAAAGGTGTCGGTTTCGCCGTAGGTAGCTGCAGATGAAGCGTATAAGAATGGAATTTCACGCTCTAAACAGTAGTGAAGCAATTCTTTTGAATACTCATAATTGTTGAGCATCATGTATTTGCCATCCCACTCAGTCGTCGCAGAACACGCACCTTCATGGAAGATAGCTTCGATAGGGCCGAAATTTTCACCTGACATAATTTGCACGAGGAAGTCATCGCGATCCATGTAATCAGCGATGTCTAGGTCAACTAGATTTTGAAATTTTTTGCCATTTTTAAGGTTGTCGACGACCAAGATGTCATTGATGCCTTTTTCGTTTAGAGCCTTAATAATATTGCTGCCAATCATGCCAGCGCCGCCAGTTACGATGATCATAGAATTACCCATAAGTTTTATAATTTATCAAAGTATACCATTATCAATGGCCTGTAGCGCTGATTAGCTAAACCTGATAGTGGGATTTTGTTATGTTTATGATTTTAATTGGTTTTTTTGTTTTTTCTTGTTTTTGGTAAAGGTAGGGAGGTAGCCTTTTAATTTTGTTTCATGTAAAATTATGCGGGAGTTTATAAGTGTATCGTTTTAATTAATAGCTCAGTACGTGAATGATTTTGAGAGGCAAGTACACTATTAATAATAGTAAGCTTGAAAATGGCAAGCAACGTGATGTCGAGCATGGTAAAGCAGGTAAAGCGCTGACATCAGGTGGTTATAAATGTTGGTGTATGTTTGTTGCAAATCGAAGTAAGAACAACGAGCAAGCTTGAATTTTAGTAATCAAATAATTACCTCTTACTTACCGACCATTGATGTTTTAAAAACGATTCGCAGAAAAACAGTGCTGAAGTACAGTAAGTGTTGTTTTCTGGCTATATTTGGGGTTATTTAGATATATCTTAAGTGACGTATCAAAAGTAAACAATACCTTTGGTGTATATGACTTCGTTAATTTTTAGGCAAGCCAAAGATGGTGTTAGATTGCTCAATTGAAGAAATGAAAATTCAAAAAATAACGCTATCGATTTAACGTTACATGGTGGTAACCAGGTCATTATAAATGATGGTAGCTATGAAATTATCGCTGCCATTTTTTTAGAGCCTGAAAGCGATCAACACAGTTCTTGCTCATTTAACTGTTAAACAAGCAAGTTAGACTGAGAGTCGACAATCGCACAAATTGCAAACTAAACCGAGATTCGGTGAACAAAACAATATGGTGAAATCATCAGCTTTTAGGGGTTGCAACCTAAGGGCGGTAGCGTGCTTGATTGACCTTAAACAAAGGCCCGATAGATTTTATCGTGCATTCGATTATATAGTAGGCCTATTGGGGCGGGTTTGCAAAAATAGGCCTTTTCAAATTATTACAGTGAGATAGTCGGATTAGAGTGTCTCAAAATGGATTAAAAGTGTCTCAGCTTGGTTTGAAATGCTGAGATTAAATCGTGAATAATTTAAATTTTGGAAAGATAAATGGGCATAGAGTTATACTTCCTCGGTGCAGGAAAACCGCAAAGTGGCAACAAGCCCGCAGCATTAAAACACATTGCCAATAGCACTAAAGCAATGGATTGGCAGCTTCATAGTTTTGAAGATTCAGTCCCTTCAAAAAGTACGTACTTCCTTGGCGGTTATCACGTAGACGATGTAGTAAAAGCATACCCAGATTTAAACTTTACAATTATACCTGATTGGGAAACATCAACAGCGCTTGATACATTACTACATGCCCCTTTTAGTGGTAAGCCCGTCGTAATATCATACACTGACACGTTATTTAGAAAAGAGTATGTTAATGACTTACTTGAATCTCAGTCAGATGTCACTATTGTAATAGATAGTTTATGGCTCAAAAGATATGCTTCACGTAGTCCTGAAGACATAAGCAAAGCTGAAGTGTTAACAGTAGGTAATAAAGAAGTTGAATTCACGGGATTGATTTACCTACGAGAAAATGCTGTTGCTCAGATGATTAATCTAATTGATGATAGCAGCGCTAAACCCATCGGAAATCACTTGCTTGATATCATTTCGTATTTCGAATCGAAAGATCTTCTTATTACATATAAAGATGTTGAGGGCGATTGGGCTGAGTTTAATTCACCAGTTGATATAGCTAATTTTATTCTTGGCACGAAAGCAGATACTCTAGCACGCCTAGAAAACATTGTTAAAAAGAGTTACATAGGAAGACAAGAAAGCTTTACCACCCATGATTGGCAAAATAATCAGAATGGTGTTGTTGAACGAATACAAAGCCAGTTTGGAAGTTCTAAGCTAGTAGTAAGAAGTAGCTCAAAATCAGAGGATAATTGGCGTTCTTCTAATGCTGGCGGCTTTGAAAGTATTTTGAATGTCACATGTTTAGACAAAGTGGAGCTTTCTGAGGCTATAGACAAAGTTGTTGACTCTTATGGTACTCCAGTAGTTGGCAGTGATCAGGTTCTTGTTCAAGAGTTTTTACAAGATGTGGCTATGGCTGGGGTTGTGTTTACCTGCACTTTAGAATCAGGAGCGCCCTATTATCGCTTCAATTTTGATGACTCCACTAAATCAACCGAATCTGTTACAGCTGGAACTCATTCTGATTTAAGAACGGTTTTAGTCAGTAAACTACAGCCTCACTCTATTAGTAATATTGCCCCCGAATTAAAAGACGTTCTTACAGCCATTCAAGAACTTGAGCAGCTTCTCGGATTTGATAAACTGGACATTGAGTTTGCTGTAGATTCCGTTGGGAAAGTTCATATATTTCAGGTTAGACCAGTTGTAGTTAACCATGATAATTATGAGTTGGACATCTTAAAAATCGGAGCTTCGATACAGTCTGACGTTAATAGGTACCAAGCACTGCAAAAGAAATTACCATTCGTTAGCGGTGATAAAACTTTGTTTGCTAATATGCCAGATTGGAATCCTGCTGAAATTATTAGTGCTAGACCCAAACCACTGGCATTCAGTCTTTATCAGCAATTGATAACCAATGATATTTGGGCTAAACAACGTCAAGAATTTGGCTACCGAGATGTTAGACCTTATCCTCTAATTATCTCTTTTTCAGGGCAGCCTTATGTTGATGTTAGAGCAAGCTTTAACTCTTTTATCCCTGCAACTTTACCTGCAGATTCAGCAGATAGAATAGTAAATGCTTATTTAGACATTCTTTCTGATAATCCACAGTTTCACGATAAAATCGAATTTGATATCGCATTTACAATTTGGACTCCAGAGTTCATGGTAACTGCCAAGAAACGATTACTTCCTTACGGAGTTACTGAGTCAGATTTAGTCCTCTTAGAAGAGGGACTAAAAGTAATTACAAGAGAAGCTTTAACAAGGCTTGAGTCTGATATTTCATCCGTTGCATTATTACGGCATCGAAAAGACTTAATTTGCTCTTCTCAACTTTGCACTATAGATAAAATTTACGCATTACTTGATGATTGCAAACAGTTTGGAACTCTAGCGTTTGCTCATGCAGCAAGAGCTGGTTTTGTTGCAACAACATTGTTGAAGAGCCTAGTTAACAGTGGTCGATTAACTGAAGCTCGACGTATGCAGTTTTTGAATAGTTTCGATACGGTTGCGGGAGAATTCGAAAAAGATAAATCAGATTTTCTTATTGGCTTAGTGACTAAGGAAGACTTGCTTACGAAGTACGGCCATTTGAGGCCGGGAACTTATGAAGTAACCACCCCTGCTTATTGGGAAGATCCTGAACAATACCTCATTCCAAATGAACACAAAAAAAGCCTTCATGACCGAAATTTAATGATTTTTACTAATGAAGAGTCTGATGCAATAAAAAGCCTCCTATTTCAGTTAGGTGCAGAGGTTAGTGTTTCTGAATTTATTGACTACCTTATTAAAGCGACTCAAGAGCGTGAGCGTGTAAAATTTGAATTTACTCGTAACTTGAGTAAAGCATTAGATTATTGCGTAATAATAGGTGAAGAGTTCAAATTATCGAGACAAGAAATATCATTCCTTACTTATAGTGATCTTGAGCATCTTAAACTTAATATGCTGAGTAAAAATGCGCTTAAAGATAATATAAGCATGAGAATTGATGAGTATCAATTAACTAAGGTTATTGAATTACCTTCAATACTTGATAGTACAGCACATTTCTATAGCTTTGAACGTCACTCTTCTATGCCAAATTTTATTGGTGTTGAGAAAATAATTTCAGATGTAGCGATAATTGATAATACCAATGTTGAACGCCTTTTTGGGAAAATAGTTATGATCCCGCAAGCAGACCCAGGATATGACTGGTTATTTGGTCATGATATTGCTGGGCTTATTACCCAGTATGGTGGTGCTAATTCACATATGGCTATTCGTTCAGCTGAAATTGGACTTCCTGCAGCAATCGGCGTAGGAGAAAAGTTATATGATTCCCTTTTGACAGCTACACGGATTGAATTAGATTGCTTAGGACAAATTTTGAGAATAATCGAATGAAACGAGTAGGTTTAACTCAAAGAGTTGACATCATTGCTGAGTATGGTGAAAGGCGTGATGCTGTAGACCAGCATTGGTATTCATTATTGTTAAGCATGGAAATGCTACCGATATTGTTACCTAATTTACAACCAGATAATGCGGCTAAGATGATTGAGAGTCTAAGGCTAGATGGAATTGTATTTACTGGAGGAAATAGCTTATGTCACTTAGATGGAGATGCTGTAGACCGAGCACCAGAAAGAGACTTATTCGAATTATTTCTTATTGATTATGCTGTGAAAAATGAATTGCCGATTTTTGGTGTGTGTAGAGGAATGCAGATTATTAATTACTATTTTGGAGGGAAACTGCATCCGGTAGAGGGGCATGTTGCAATACAGCATCCAATACTTCCAGTTGAAGATATAATAGAATTACCCAAAATAGTAAATAGTTTTCATAGTTGGGCTATTTCTCAAGATGAATTGGGAAGGGAACTTCAGCCTATTGCAACAGATATTGAAGGAAACATTGAGGCTTATTGGCATCCAAATAAGAAGGTTGCTGGTATCATGTGGCATCCAGAGCGCGTAATTGGCTTTGATCCTTTAGATTTAAATTTGATGAAAAAAATTTTATTATGACAAAAGCACTTATTTTAGCTGCGGGTCAAGGTACTCGCCTACGTCCCATAACTAATGACAAACCAAAATGTTTAGTTCCTTTAATGGGTAAATCTCTTTTAGAGCGCCAGGTTGATATACTTACTTTGAATTCCATTAGAGATATACATATTGCAACCGGATACTGTTCAGAACAAATTGTGACATTAGGGTTCAATACTTCTTATAATGAACGGTTTGAATCAACAAACATGGTAGAAAGTTTATTTTCAGCTATTGAGTTTATACGTAACTGTAAAGAAGATCTGATCATTAGTTATGGTGATATTGTATATCAAGAAGAAAATCTACAGCAATTGTTATCGTGTGATGACGATATCGTTTTAATGGTTGATAAAAATTGGAAATCATTATGGTCACTTCGTTTAGATAATCCTCTTGAAGATGCAGAAACTTTTATTATGAATGATAATGGTTACGTAACAGAATTAGGAAAAAAGCCTAGCTGTTATGAGGAAATTCAAGGGCAGTACACTGGATTAATTAAAGTAAAAGCTGATAAAATTCCGGAGTTTATTGAATTTTATCAGGCGTTAGATCGTGCAAAAATCTATGATGGTAATGATTTTTATAATATGTATATGACAACGTTTCTTCAACTTTTAATTGATTCTGGATGGAATGTAAAAGCTGAATTAGTGGAAGGTGGTTGGCTTGAAATTGACTCACTATCAGATTTATCTTGTTATGAAGAAATGCATAAAAAAAACACTCTAGTTAAGTTTTATAAAGGATGAGTAGCAAACAAAACATTCGACTATTACCAAGTAATATCGAATTTAAATCGGAAGGTAATATATTAGATGATGCATTATCAGAATCGATACCGCTAGAGCATAGCTGTAAGACAGGGGTCTGTGGTGCTTGTAATGCTAACGTTATTTCAGGAATAGTGGAAAACGAAAATGGTGAGCTAGTAACGCAAGGGAATATTCTTACCTGTCAATCAAAAGCAAAATCAGATGTTGTTCTAAAAGCAAAGTACTATCCAGAACTTACACATATAAAACAGCAAACAATGCCATGTAAAGTTGCTAGTTTTGAATATGTTACTGAAGATATCGTATCGATTAAGTTCCGGTTTCCCCCAACCGCTAAATTTGATTATCTACCAGGCCAATACGTTGACTTAAGTTTTAAAGGTGTAAAGAGAAGTTATTCAATCGCAAATGCTAAATCTGAATTAAAAGAGCTAGAGCTTCACATTAGAAAGGTACCAAACGGACAAATGTCAGAGCTGTTATTTGGTGAACTAAAAGAAAACCAATTAATGCGCATAGAAGGGCCGAAAGGAACTTTCTTTGTAAAAGATAACGTTAAGCCATTAATTTTAATAGCAACAGGTACAGGTATTGCTCCAGTAAAAGCTATAGTAGAAGAACTCATAGCAAAAGAAGATAAGCGTGACATTTATATTTATTGGGGAATGCAATATCTGAAAGAGATATATTGTCATAAGTTAGTCGCATTAGCCAATCAGAATCAGAATATATCATTTACCGCAGTATTATCACGCGAGCTTGAACCACTGCCTGATTATCAACAAGGTTATGTTCAAAATGCAGTTGTTCGAGATTTTAGTTCATTAAGTGATGTTGAAGTTTACGCTTGTGGTTCCCTCAGTATGATAGAGGCTGCGAAAGCCCTATTCTTACAATATGATCTTCCGGTGGATGCATTTTTTTCAGATGCATTTACACCAGCAAAATAATTTTTAGAGTTAGTTGGAGTATATAATGAAAGCAGTCATCTTAGCTGGTGGTTTAGGAACACGCTTAAGTGAAGAAACATCAGTAAAGCCAAAGCCAATGGTAGAAATCGGTGGTAAGCCCATTTTATGGCATATAATGAAGCAATATTCAGCGCATGGTGTAAATGATTTCATTATTTGTTGTGGCTATAAAGGTTATGTAATTAAAGAATACTTCGCTAACTATTTCTTACACATGTCAGATGTGACATTTGATATGAAGAACAACGAAATGAAAGTACACAGAAAACGTGCAGAACCATGGACAGTAACGTTAGTAGACACTGGTGATAACTCAATGACTGGAGGCCGCTTAGGGCGTGTTGCTGATTACTTAAAAGATGAAGAAGCATTCTGTTTTACTTATGGTGATGGTGTTGGTGATGTAGATATTGCAAAAACAATCGAGTTTCATAAGTCTCACGGTAAAAACGCAACATTAACAGCAACGTTCCCTCCTGGTCGTTTTGGTGCGTTAGATATTGCCGCTGGTCAAGTAAAAAGCTTTAAAGAAAAGCCTAAAGGTGATGGAGCAATGATCAATGGTGGTTTCTTTATATTATCACCTGAGGTGTTAAAGCTGATTGATGGCGACAGTTGTATTTGGGAGCAATACCCACTAAACAAATTAGCAGAAGATGGCGAATTGATGGCGTATGAGCATCATGGTTTCTGGCAACCGATGGATACGTTAAGAGATAAAGTGTATTTAGAAGAGCTTTGGCAAGACGGCAAAGCACCTTGGAAAATTTGGGAGTAAATGATGAACCCTAGTTTTTGGCAAGGAAAAAAAGTATTTATTACCGGACATACTGGGTTTAAAGGTGGCTGGTTGTCATTGTGGCTTCAGGAAATGGGAGCGATAGTAAAAGGGTATTCATTGCCTGCTCCAACCTCTCCTAGTTTGTTTGAAGAAGCAAAAGTGTGGTCTGGTATGTCGACAGAAGAAGGTGACATTCGAGATTTCCCACACCTTAGAGAAGTGATCTCTGAATTTAAACCTGAAATAGTATTTCACATGGCAGCTCAACCACTGGTGCGTTTATCCTATGATGAACCAATGGAAACCTATTCGACTAACGTGATGGGAACTGTTTATTTGCTTGAGGCTGTGAAACAAGTTGGTGGCGTTAAAGCAGTTGTAAACATCACTTCAGATAAATGCTATGAAAATAGAGAATGGGTTTGGGGTTACCGTGAAGATGAAGCTATGGGGGGCTATGATCCTTATAGCAATAGTAAAGGCTGTGCCGAATTAGTTGCTTCTTCATATCGTCAATCCTTTTTTAATGCCGAAAAATATCATGTACATGGTTGTGCCCTTGCATCTGTTCGAGCTGGAAATGTAATTGGTGGTGGCGATTGGGCGGCAGACCGTTTAATCCCTGATATGCTAAATGCTTTTTCAAATTCTAAATCTGTAGAAATTCGCAGCCCGCATGCAATTCGCCCTTGGCAACACGTACTTGAACCGTTATCGGGTTATATCACGGTCGCTGAGCATTTATATGAGCACGGCCCTAAATTTGCGGAAGGATGGAATTTTGGACCAAGTGAAGAAGATGCACAACCCGTACAGTGGCTTGTTGAAAAGCTCGTGCAGCACTGGGGAGATGATGCGAGTTGGTACTTGTCAGAAGGTGAGCATCCGCATGAAGCACATTATCTAAAGCTGGATTGTTCTAAGGCTAAAATGCGATTGAATTGGCAACCGATATGGGGACTAGAAGAAACTCTCAAGCGTATAGTCGATTGGCAAAAAGCTTGGCTAAGTGGTAAAGATATAAAGCAACATACTATATTAGAAATTCAACAATACATTGCAGCAAGAGCAGGAAAATAAAATGTCAAAAGAGTTAATTAGAAAACAGATCGCAGACTTGGTTGACCAGTATGCTGCAATAGAATTTGCCCCAAAAATGTTTATTCCAGGCGAAACAGTTGTACCACCGTCAGGTAAGGTTTTAGGCGCGAATGAACTGAAAATGATGGTTGAAGCCTCATTGGATGGTTGGTTAACAACGGGTCGATTCAATGATGCGTTTGAAAAGCGTCTAGGTGAATATTTAGGTGTTCCTTATGTATTGACTACAACTTCAGGCTCATCGGCAAATTTACTAGCAATGACTGCGTTAACGTCACCTAAGCTTGGCGAGCGCCAGCTTAAACCAGGCGATGAAGTCATTACTGTTGCTGCCGGATTTCCTACTACGGTAAACCCAACAATACAAAATGGTTTAGTGCCTGTTTTTGTGGATGTTGACATTCCAACATATCAAATCAAGCCTGAAATGATTGAAGCAGCTGTTTCCGATAAAACTAAAGCGATTATGGTAGCTCATACACTAGGTAATGTGTTTGATTTAACAGAAGCTCGCCGTGTTGCTGACAAGTACAATCTGTGGCTTATTGAAGATTGTTGTGATGCTTTAGGTTCAACTTATGATGGTAGGATGGTTGGTCAGTTTGGTGATATTTCGACAGTAAGTTTCTATCCAGCGCATCATATTACAATGGGTGAGGGCGGCGCGGTATTTACCAAAGACCATGAATTACGCAAGTTAATTGAGTCTTTCCGTGATTGGGGACGTGATTGCTATTGTGCACCTGGTTGTGACGACACCTGTAAAAAACGTTTTGACCAGCAGTTAGGTTCACTTCCACAGGGTTATGACCACAAATACACATACTCACACCTTGGATATAATCTAAAAATCACTGATATGCAGGCTGCGTGTGGTCTTGCACAGATGGACAATGTTGAACAATTTGTTGAACAACGCAAAGTTAATTATCAATACCTTAAAGATGGTTTAGCAGGTTGTGAAGAGTTCATTATTTTGCCTGAAGCAACAGAAAAGTCTGACCCATCTTGGTTTGGTTTTCCTATCACAATAAAGCCAGAAAGTGGTATTGATCGTGTCGAGCTTTTAAAGTTCATGGACCAATACAAGATAGGTACTCGTTTATTGTTTGCAGGTAACTTAACACGCCAACCGTACTTCAAAGATGTCGAATATCGCGTAGTTGGTGAGTTAACCAATACGGATATCATTATGAATCAGACTTTTTGGATTGGTGTTTATCCAGGATTAACTAATGAGCATTTAGACTTTGTGATTGAGAAGTTTGAAGAGTTTTTTGGTGTAAGTTTCTAAGAATTAGTGAAAATGGAAAGTCAATGAGAAATCATTGGCTTTATTTTATGAATGTAACGCAACTAGATATTTTAGGATGCTACCTCATCGATCTCCCTAAGTTTGAAGATCATCGTGGTGCTTTTATTAAAACGTTTCACCCCAACCATTTTGAAACTACTCCGATCTCCGAGTTTAATCTTAAAGAAGAGTTTTACTCTGTCTCAAAGCAAAATGTTCTGCGTGGACTTCATTTTCAAGAGCCTCCAGTAGCGCATAATAAGCTGGTTACTTGCTTAGAGGGTAAAGTATTAGACTTCTTTGTTGATATTAGAAAATCATCAAATACATACGGTAGCCTGCTTTCAATTGAGTTGTGTTCTGAAATACCTCAACTTCTTTACCTACCAAAAGGTCTGGCTCATGGTTTTTTAACGCTATCAGAACAGGCGACTCTGTTATATAAAACTGATCATGTATATGCTCCGGAACAAGATAAAGGTATTCTATGGTCAAGTGTCGGATTGGATGTTGAAAATCTCAAATTAAACGAACTTATTGTTTCTGATAGAGACTTATCATTTCCTACATTAGAAAATTATGAGAGTCCATTTGTATGAAGGTACTAATGACAGGAGCTTCTGGGTTTCTTGGTAAAGAAATCAAAGCGTACTATTTAGCTACTGGTAATGATGTCATTACGATTGGTCGATCTAATACAGACACCATAATTGTAGATTTATTGACCTTAGATATTGATAAATTAGCTACTGAAGTTGGTAATATTGATACAATTGTTCACTGTGCTGCGGTTAATGAAGTTGATATTAATAAATCAATTGATATAACATACGGAATAAATGTAACGCTTACACGTAAATTAACTGAATTAGCTGAAAAAATAAATGTTAAGAGTTTTGTTTATATTAGTACTTTCCATGTGTATGGTGTAACAAAAGGTATTATTAGTCAGAAGTGTGAAATAAATCCGATTAATGATTATGGATTGACGCATTATTTATCAGAAGAAATAATTAGAGCAAAAAGCAATGGAGGATCGTTCAAGTATTTGATAATTAGACCAACAAATATTTACGGTACTCCTAGTGATTTTGAAGGTTTTAATCGTTGGAGTTTAGTTCCTTTTCAATTTTTAAAATCTGCATATTTAGATAGAAAAATCACTATAAATAGTAGTGGTCAGCAGTATAGAAACTTTGTATCAATTAATGATGTTATACAATGTCTTGATTTAATTGGTAAAGAAAAAGTAGTTAATGCTTTTGGTGAAACGGAGATGTCGATTGCCAACTTTGCTAGAATTATTGGGAGTATAGTTGGTAAATACGGCGATACTAATATCAATGTTGAGGTATTAGGAAAGCAAGAGTTAGGTGACTATAAATTAGAGGTGGTTAATGACGATAGTATATATACTCCTAGTCCCTGTCAGTTAGATAGTTTTGTTAAAAGTATGATAGAAGTGAAAGAACAATGGAGAAAATAATAGTATTAGGTGCTGGAATTGCAGGGATATCAGCTACATATCATGCAATAAAAGCGGGTCATCACGTTGATTGTTATGAACAAAATAGTAAAGCTGGTGGGTTAATAGCAAACTTTATGGTGGATGGCTTTAGGTTTGATAATGCCATCCATTTAAGTTTTACAACTAATGATTATGTAAAAGAATTATTTTGTAAAACAAAGTTTTATTCACATAAACCTAACGCCTATTGTATTGAAAATAGTAAATGGTTTAAGCATCCAATTCAAAACAATCTATTTCCATTAACAACGGATGAGAAAGTTGAACTTCTTAGCTCATTTTCAGCAAGACCATCGAATGAAATAAATAATTATGCAGATTGGCTAGAACATCAGTATGGCTATGCTATCTCGAATCGATACCCTAAAAAATACACAGATAAATACTGGGGGATAGAAGCTGGAAAACTATCTACTACTTGGATAGGAAATAGAGTAAGACGAGCTGATATAACTGAATTGCTAAGAGGTGCTTTTGAACAAAGAGATGATAACCATTATTATGCGTCAGAAATGCGTTATCCTCAAACTGGTGGTTATTTTGAGTTTGTAAGAACGATTTCAGAACAATGTAATATTCAGATGAATAAAAAAGCAACTAAAATTGACACGTCAACTCAAACCGTATATTTCTTAGATGAAACGAGTGATGAATATGAAAAATTAATTAGCACATTACCATTACCAACTCTAATTGGCCTATTAGATACCGTACCAGAAAATGTAAAACAAGCAGCAACGAGCCTGTTGTGGACTACAGTTGACTTGATCTCTATAGGTTTTGGTAAAGACAATATACCTCCATATCTTTGGTATTACATCTATGATGAAGAAAACTTAGCTGCAAGAGCGTATTCACCATCTTGGAAATCAAGAGATAATGCACCAAATGGTAAGTCATCACTTCAATTTGAAATTTATAATTTGTCCACTAAAGAAAAGTTTGACCCAGAAGTTTTAAAAAATAATATTGTAGAGAAACTTTTAGCGGATAAAATTTGTGATAATGAAGATATTCTTTTTGTGCATCATAAACATTTACCATTCGGTAATGTTGTATTTGATCATGGTATGGAAGATAGAAGGCAAGTAATTCTAGATTACCTTAAAAGTGTAAATATTAAAACTTGTGGTCGATTTGGTGAGTGGGATTACCTTTGGAGTGATCAGAGTTTTGTTAGTGGTATGAATGCAGTTTATGATTAAATCTATATCAAAAAAGGATCTAATCTGGGGTTATTTAGCTCAATTTCTAAACATTGGGTCTGGTGTCATCATAATACCAGTAGCAATAATATATTTAACAACAGAAGATATGGGTTTTTGGTATCTATTTATAGCTATTGCAGGCCTAGCTCAACTTCTTGAATTTGGATTTCAACCTACAATTAGTCGAATGGTTTCTTATGTGTACTCAGGAGCAAAGGAATTGATCCCAGAAGGTATACCTGAAACTGGGAAAGAAATTAATTATCAACTTTTATATGATTTAGTCTCTGCTTCAAAAAACATATATCGGTATGTTTCAATCGCTGTTGCAGTATTACTCTTGAGCGTTGGGACGTATTATCTCAACTCATTTGAAGAATTTAAACAAGAACAGTTGGTTGCGTGGCTAGTTTTCTCACTTTCAACCATCATTAATTTTTATTTCACATATTTAAATGGTCTAATTATTGGAAAGGGAAAACAATCAGTGCTGTATAGAATTACAGCGCTTTCTAAATTATTAATGCTATTAGTTTCAGTTCCTTTGTTAGTTTTAAATTATGGCTTAATGTCTATGGCTGTTGGAACTTTTACATCACTTTTAGTTACACGGTTTTTATTATACAAATACTTGAATAACGAGAAAGAACAAGATGTCAAAAAATTATCATCAATAAAAAAAGAAAAGACATCACAAACAAAAATAGTTTGGTTATCTGCCTGGAAACTAGGGGGTACCAGTATTGGTGCTTTTTTAATATTAAGAGCAAATCAATTTATAACGTCTAGTTACTTAGGCTTGTCAGTTGCAGCAAGTTACGGACTAACAATTCAAATTATTGGTATTTTGTCATCTGTTAGCGCAATGTACTTTACATTAAGTTTGCCAAAGATAAATTCGTTACAAAGCTTAAAAGATAAGATGAAAATAAAAAGCATCGTAAAAAAGTCATTCTTAATAGTTGCATTGCTATATGTTTTTGGGGCTTTTGGACTTGTCTATATTGGCGTGCCTCTTTTGGATTATATGTCAACAAATACTGAGCTTGTGCCGAAAAATATATTGCTTCTCATGCTTTTTATGTATGGATTAGAGTTGAACCACTCTATGAGCGCAACTTATTTAACTACATTAAATAAAGTCCCATTTTTATATGCGTCTTTAATTTCTGGTATTTTCATTGTGTTTGTTAGTTTGTTGGTGGTTAATATATCAACACTTGGTCTTGTTGGGGTTGTGTTTTCTCAATTTACAATCCAACTTTTATATAACAACTGGTACTGGCCATTACAAGTATTAAAGGACTTAAGAAATGACAAATAAACTTGTTCTAGACACTAAGTGCAATAATTTTAAAAAACACGAACATATTAAGTCAATTCTTGTTTTTGATAGTTGTTTGGATTCTAAACCTACAATTTCAATTATGATACCAACTTTCAAACGACCACATTTAATTAAAGACACAATATATTCGGCAGTTAATCAAAGAACAAATGTTAAATTTGAAGTTGTAATTATTGATAATGATGCTGATGGTGAATATGAGGATGAACTACTAAATATCATTTCATCATATTCAAACGCTAACATTCGGTATTTTAAAAATGAGCAAAACATTGGTATGTTTGGAAACTGGAATCGATGTATTGAATTGGCAAGAGGTGTGGACTTAACCATTTTAAATGATGATGATATTTTGCATAAAGATTTTTTGAATAGTGCATTTAAATTTTTAGCTTTGGATAAGATGGTGTGCTTTGAAAGAGAGAGCTTTTATAAAGAGATTCCAGATATTGAAAGTACAGGAGAAAACAAACTAAAAGTGAGAGACGTAAATGTCGAGGATGTTATATCGGATAGGTTTTACTCTGCTTCTTTAGCCATTATGTTTAATCGAGAGAAAGCTTTATTTGTAGGTGGTTACGATGATGACAAATATCCGGTTTCTGACTTTCTATTCAATCTTGATTATTTGCGATTATATGGACAGGTTGAAATTAATAAGAGGTTGGGTTTTTTAAGAGTTGATGAGAATGAAAGTTTGAATCCAACAACGATGAAAGCATTTATAAACGAGCAATATAGAATAAAAAAAAATATAGTAAAGAAATTATGCTTAAATGAACTTGCATGTTGTTTATTACTACACTTAATCAAAATTCAATTAATTAAGAAGTCAAGTGAATATAAGAACAAGTCAAAAGATTTTAGTTTTAGCCATAAAGAGTTTAAAACTAGACATTATATAACCGAGCGAGTTTTCTCTAGAAGTGTTGTTAATAGAATTATTTGGATGATTTGTAAGTGCGCATAATGTTCAATATATTGACAGTTGTTTTTTGCTTTCTCATTTTTACCGATTTCCATGGGTTTTTTGAAAGTGATTATTTAGTATTTAAACGTATAACTATAGTGATAATAGGTTTTTATTTAACTTTCCTTTCAAGAGAGATTGATAGAAGATTTTTATTGATTTTGATTAGTGTGTTGATTTTATTGCTAATTCAAAATTCAATATTAATTAGTCAAGGTGTTGATTTTAGTTTTATTCGAAGTGTGCTTTACATTCTGCCATGTTATATTTCTTTCTATGTGGCATTAAAACATTTCAATTGGTACGAAAACATTATACTTAGACGCTATATTTTTTTTATATCTATAGTTCTCCTTTCTGTTGAATGCTATTTGAGATTTTCTCATCCAGATATGTTTTTGAATGAATCACAATACGAACGATTTACAAGTATGATGGCGGGAGATAATAGTGAACTTTTTCTGTATAAATATAAGTTCAGCTCTTTGATGTATGTTGATTCTAATTATACGGGTAATTATGCATTGCTTCTCTTTGTCTTTTCATTAATTACATTTAGAAATGTCGTTATTAATAACAAGAAAAGATTTTCCATCCTGCTTATATATACATTTTTTATCTATATGTCATTAAGTAGAGCTGCAATTATTACTCAACTTGTGATTTCATTGCTTTACATATTTTGTTATGTCTTTAATAGCAAGGTCCGGATTTTAGTTTTAAATTTGATATTGTTACTAATAATTACGGCTCTGTCTTATGTTTTTGTTGTAAGTGATTCTGTAAATAATTTGTTAGTAACGGATAAGAGTTTCTTATCAAAAATTGAAAGCCTGTTTTTATGGACTAAAATGTATGACTTAAAACTAATTAACTCATTGTTTGGATTTGGTTCAAATATTGGTTCTTATGTGTATTCTTTGATTCCAGGGTATATGTATGCACATTTAATGATATATATTCTATTGGGTGAATTTGGTGTTATTGGGTTGTTTTTATACTTTTTGTTTTGGAGTGTTATATGTAAAGCTAATCCATCTGTGTTTTTTATATTTATATCTATGTTTATAGTCGGCTTGTCTCTCGTTCAACCTTGGGATCCGATTTATTTTTTTGTTGCGGGTTTAATGATGAAAGAAACCTATAATAAGTTTAAGTTTAATTATGAGTGATAATGTAAAAGTCTCGGTGTTAATGACTTGTTACATGGAGCCTATTGAGTGGATAGAGCAGGCTGTCTTATCTATATTAGAACAAAAGCTTCATGGTTATAACATTGAATTAATATTGATTATTGATCATCCAAGTAGAACAGATGTAGTTGAATTAATTAACTCACTAGATAAGAATGTTATTTTTGTACTAAATGAAAACAATATAGGCCTAGTTGCATCTTTGAATTTGGCTTTTAGCTTATCAAGCGGT
Organism: Vibrio sp. N418; assembly: GCF_000222565.1. Taxonomy (NCBI): domain Bacteria; kingdom Pseudomonadati; phylum Pseudomonadota; class Gammaproteobacteria; order Vibrionales; family Vibrionaceae; genus Vibrio; species Vibrio sp. N418. The sequence continues at coordinate 2,367 of NZ_AFWD01000052.1, read as the reverse complement.
GATTTTATTGCAAGAATGGATGCTGATGATTACTGTTCTTTGGACAGAATACAAAGACAAATGGATTTCTTAAAGTTAAATTCTGAAATTGATTTGGTTGGTTGTTATGTAATAAGAGTTAGTTCAAATGGCGATTTTTTAGAAGAATATAAGCCACCAGTAAGTTCTGAAGAACATAGGAAAAAGTTAATATTTGGCTCAACTTTACCACACCCAACGTGGCTAATGAGAAGAACTGTAATGTCTACTTTGGATGGATATAATAGTGTGTATTTAGCGGAAGATTTTGACTTCTTATCTAGAGCCAACCGATTAGGTATGGAATTATACACATTACCAGAATTTCTTTTTTTTAATAGAATTAATAACTCTAGTGTAAGCAATGTTGACAATACATCTCAGCTATTAAGCCACATTTTTGTAGTAAAGAAAAATATACTTGAAAGAATTAGCAATGTAGATGAAAGAAAATATACTTATAGTCCTAGAGATTGTAAATACTATAGTGTTTTACAAAGAACACATATCTTATCAAATAAGTTAATTTTGAAATCTAAGAGTGTAAATGCATTGTATTCATATCTATTAGTTTTTTTTGCTGTAATTTTATCACCACTTCAATTTGTTCGTGTGTTATTTGTTATAATGTCAAGGTTTGTTTGATGCATTTGAATGTAAGGTTGTAATTTAATGAAGTCTAAATTTTTTTTAATAACTAGATCTATATATAGGTTGTTATTTAAATCATTTTATTTTAAATATAAATCATTTGTTTTAAAGCGTAATTTTCACAAGGTGCTTTGCGATATAAATAAAGTATTTCTTAAAGAAGGAGAGGTTTTTTTTCCTTTGTTTGGGACTCTTCTTGGGCTATATCGAGATAACGGACCTATTAAACATGATTTAGATATTGATATTGGTGTTTTATCATCATTAGATATCAATAAAGTTATTCGTATGATGAATGAAATTGAATTTGAGTTTAAACATCAATTAATGTCTATTGATAACCCTGATGCTTTTGAGCTTTCTTTTGTTAGAAATGGTGTAAGTGTTGATTTTTTCTTTTGTACTATTATTGAAAATTATCATGAATTTCCAGCTATAAGAACGTATGATTTTATATGTGAGGTTGATGAAAGCGATAGGTTTAATGGTAATTACCATACAAGAGAGTTGATTTTACCTTGCGACGGTTTTTCTAATATTGTCTATAAAGGTTTAAAGTTATCAGCACCAAGAAATTTAAAGGAGCATTTATCATATAGGTATGGAGATGATTTTATGATTCCTAACCCTAAATTTAATTATGCAAACAGTTCTAAATGCTTAAGGGTGGTTGATAAAAATGCAATTATTAAAACAAAAACTGATTAGGTTTTATTTTTATTATATATCTAAAGTTTTCTTCTCTGTTAATGATTTTAAATTGGATATATCAAGAAGTCTTTTTGACTTCCAGGTTAAAAAATTTAAAGTTAAACTGATTGACAAAAAGAAATTAAGTGTATCGCCTTCAATTGCAGCTATAATTAGAGTGAAGAATGGAGCTTCGAATATTGAAAATACCATTAGATCTGTCGAGAGTATTTGTAGTGAAATTATCATAATAGATAACGCATCTACAGATGAAACTCTTTCTAGAGTTTCAGCTTTAATTGGTAGTAACTCTTTAAGTTGTCCTGTACATGTATATAAATATGATCACATATTAGCTCGTGCTGGAGATAGCTATGCTTCGGAGTTAAAATTACTTGATAATGGTTCGCTAGCAGATTATTACAATTATTGTTTTAATTTGTCCGCATGCGAATATTTATGGAAGGTCGATGTAAATTGTATTTATTTACCATCTCTACTTGATTTCATTCAAATCAACACTGCTAATGGTGTTGATATTATAAGATATTTTGGGGTTGAGTCATTTGGTCGCTTTCTTGCTCCTGAACCATCTCTTTTTAAAAAAGATACAGGATGGAAGTATTATGATACAAAGTTATATGAAGAAATTAGATTTGAAAACTATAAAAAACTAAAAGTTAAGTACTTTATGAAACCAGGTTTTTTTCATATTAAACGAGTGACAAACTAGAGATAAATTAACCAATTTTAATTGTATTCTATTTATTGTATCATACGATTGATTATAATAATTTCATCCGTGGAGAATGATTTGAAGATTGAAAATTTCACTGAGCACATGCTTGATTCCGATGAGTATAAATTATTTACTTTTGTAAATCCTTATTCATTTGGAATATTAAAGAGCAAGGGTTGTGGGTATTTAAGTAATTTTACCATTCTATCTGATGGTATTCTTTTAGTTTGGATGTATAATTATTTTAACAAAGTAAAGATAAATAGATA
>NZ_AFWD01000053.1:0-68109 GCF_000222565.1 Vibrio sp. N418 | reverse complement strand
ACAAAGTAAGCTTAATTGCTGTTTTCCCAACACGACAATCAAGTGGTTTCTCACGATATCTCTTAGAGCATCACAAGAAGAATATGGTGGAGGGGGACGGATTCGAACCATCGAAGGCGGAGCCGGCAGATTTACAGTCTGCTCCCTTTGGCCACTCGGGAACCCCTCCAGGGTATTTTTATACTTAAAAGAAGTTTTCCCAACGCATCTCTCAAGTTCGGAGCGCATCATAGCAAACTCATAAACACTGTAAAGCGTTTTTCTTCTGATTTTGAGTTGAATGATGCCTTTTTGGACAAAGATGCCTGTAATTGAACGTTTTGCTACCAATTGGGGCGAATTTTAATTGCGATGAAGGTTATAGGATTTACATTCCTTGACGTTTCAAGCACGAAATTACGAGTAAAATAAGCTTAGATATTTCTGGATGAATACATAGTAATGAAAAACAAACTGATCTTAACTCTGCTAACGGCTTCTATTTTAAGCACTTCCCCAACTGTTTTTGCGCGTGGTCCTCAAGGCCCACAAACGATCACAGTGGTGACAGAGCAAGTCCAAACCCATCAAGTTTCTCAATCACTTTCGTTAGTGGGTAAATTGGCAGCAGCGCAATCGGTCATGGTCTCGCCAGAAACCACTGGAAAGGTAGAAACGATCGCTGTGAAAGCCAACCAAGAGGTTAAGAAAGGTCAATTATTGATCCAACTGAATGATGACAAAGCGCGCGCTTCAGTAAAAGAAGCACAGGCTTATCTGAAAGATGAACAGCGTAAGCTGAAAGAATTTCAGCGTTTGGTGAAGCGTAACGCGATTACTCAAACCGAAATTGACGCGCAAAAAACCAATGTAGAGATTGCTCAGGCACGTTTAGATGCAGCGAATGCCAATTTAAAAGATCTGCATATCAGCGCCCCGTTCTCGGGCACCATCGGTTTTATCGATTTTAGTCGCGGTAAAATGGTTTCTGCCGGCACTGAGTTATTGTCGTTGGACGATCTTTCCGTGATGCAACTAGATCTACAAGTGCCTGAGCGTTATTTGGCTAAGATAGAGCAAGGTATGCAAGTCACCGCCACCACCAGTGCATGGGGCACTCAAGTATTTCAAGGTGAAGTGGTTGGGATTGATTCACGTATTAATCAAGAAACGCTTAATTTGCGTGTACGGATTCACTTCAACAATAACGATTTGAAATTGAAGCCGGGTATGTTGGTTTCTGCCAATATGGCCTTTCCTGCGATCAATGCCCCGATCATTCCAGTGCAAGCATTGGAATATTCAGGCACTAAACGTTATGTCTACGTAATTGGTGATGACAACCAAGCCAAACGAACTCAAGTCTTGTTAGGTGCGCGCATTGAGAACCAAGTGGTGATCACTGAAGGACTGAATATTGGCGAAAAAATTGTCGTGCAAGGCATTGTCAACATGCGTGATGGCGCGACAGTGAAAGAACTCGGTAGCGCTGCTAAGCCTGCTGCAGAGCAACAATCGCCAGCAAAAGGTGACAAGTAATGTGGTTGTCTGATGTTTCAGTGAAACGACCAGTCTCAGCACTGGTTCTCAGTTTGCTCTTGTGCGTGTTCGGTATTGTTTCTTTCTCTAAGCTTGCTGTACGAGAAATGCCGGATATCGAAAACCCTGTGGTGTCGGTGAGTACTCGTTATGACGGTGCATCGGCAACCATTATCGAAAGCCAGATCACCTCAAACTTAGAAGAGCAGTTATCGGGTATAAGTGGTATCGATGAAATTTCATCGACCACCCGTAATGGCATGTCACGCATCACCATTACGTTTAACCTTGGTTATGATCTTAATACCGGTGTCAGTGATGTGCGTGATGCGGTTGCTCGTGCTCAGCGTTCGCTACCTGAAGAGGCTGACGACCCGATTGTGTACAAGAACAACGGGTCTGGCGAAGCATCGCTGTATATTAATTTAAGTTCATCTGAATTAGATCGTACCCAACTAACCGATTATGTTGAGCGCGTGTTGATGGACCGATTTAGCCTGATTTCTGGTGTGAGTTCGGTTGATATCTCTGGTGGTTTGTACAAGGTTATGTACGTTAAGCTCAAGCCTGAGTTGATGGCTGGACGCGGCGTCACCACTTCCGATATTACTCAAGCTCTACGTAGTGAAAACTTAGAAAGTCCGGGCGGTGAAGTTCGTAACGATCAAACCGTTATGTCAGTGCGTACCGCGCGTACCTATAAAGATGTTGAAGATTTTGAGTATTTGGTTGTACGTCGCGCCAGTGATAACACGCCGATTTATCTAAAAGATGTCGCAGATGTTTATATCGGTGCTGAAAACGAAAATTCGACCTTCAAAAGTGATGGTGTGGTAAACGTCAGCTTAGGCGTCGTCCCACAATCGGATGCCAACCCTCTTGAGGTGGCTCAACTGGTTCATCAAGAAGTAGAGAAGGTACAACAATTTTTGCCAAGCGGAACCCGCCTAGCGATTGACTACGATTCAACGGTCTTTATTGAACGATCAATTGAAGAGGTCTACAGCACGTTATTTGTAACGGGCGGTCTGGTTATCTTAGTGCTGTATATTTTTATTGGTCAGGCTCGTGCAACCTTGATCCCAGCGGTCACGGTGCCGGTTTCACTGATTTCCTCATTTATCGCCGCATACTTTTTTGGTTTTTCGATCAACCTAATCACGCTTATGGCGCTGATCCTCTCCATCGGTTTGGTGGTGGATGATGCCATTGTGGTGGTGGAGAATATCTTCCACCATATTGAACGCGGTGAAAAACCGTTGTTGGCCGCTTACAAAGGAACGCGTGAAGTTGGCTTTGCGGTTATCGCGACCACCTTGGTATTGGTGATGGTATTCCTACCGATCTCTTTTATGGATGGTATGGTGGGTTTGCTGTTCACTGAATTCTCGGTGTTGTTGGCGATGTCGGTGATCTTCTCGTCATTGATTGCCTTAACCTTAACGCCTGTATTAGGCAGTAAAATCCTGAAAGCCAATGTAAAACCGAGTCGTTTTAATTTGTTCATTGAACGCATGTTTGCACGACTAGAGCAGGGTTATCGCAATCTCCTAACCGCAGCACTAAAAGCGAAATGGGCTGCGCCTGTGGTTATTCTCGCTTGTATGGGCGGCAGTTACGGTCTGATGCAGCAAGTACCTTCGCAATTAACACCTAGCGAAGATCGCGGAGTTATCTTTGCTTTTGTTCGTGGTGCAGACGCAACCAGTTACAACCGCATGTCGGCGAATATGGATATCGTTGAAGATCGTTTGATGCCTTTACTTGGTAAAGGTTTCCTCAAATCCTTTAGTATTCAAACCCCAGCTTTTGGCGGTATGGCAGGTGACCAAACTGGCTTTGTGATCATGATTTTGGACGATTGGAATGATCGTTCTGTCACAGCGCAGCAAGCATTGGGAGAAGTCCGCAAAGCACTATCAGGTATTGCGGATGTGCGTGTTTTCCCATTTACACCGGGTTTTAGAGGGGGCTCAAGTGAGCCAGTGCAGTTCGTCTTGGGCGGCGCTGATTATGAAGAGCTTCGAGATTGGTCGGAAAAACTGAAGTTGTTAGCTGAAGAATCACCATTCATGGAAGGGGCTGAAATTAACTACTCAGAGAAAACCCCAGAGCTACTCGTGACGGTTGATAAGCAGCGTGCCGCTGAGTTAGGCATCAGCGTTTCGGAGATCTCTGACACGTTAGAAGTGATGTTAGGCGGCAAGCGTGAAACCACCTTTGTTGAGCGTGGTGAAGAGTACGATGTTTATTTACGTGGTGATGAAAACAGTTTTGGTAACGCAACCGATCTGACGCAAATATACATGCGCACCGCTTCTGGTGAATTGGTTACGCTTGATGCTGTGACGAAGATTGAAGAAGTCGCTTCATCAGTGCGTCTATCTCACTACAACAAGCAAAAAGCGGTGACGATTTCAGCTAACCTTTCTGATGGTTATACCTTAGGTGATGCATTGAATTACTTGGATCAACAAGCCATCGAACTGTTACCAAACGACATTAGTATTAGCTACTCAGGTGAGTCGAAAGATTTCAAAGAAAACCAATCCAGCGTAATGGTGGTGTTCGCGTTAGCACTGTTGGTTGCTTACCTTGTTCTTGCGGCACAATTTGAGAGCTTTATAAACCCGCTGGTGGTGATGTTTACCGTTCCTATGGGGGTATTCGGTGGCTTCTTTGGTCTATTTGTTATGGATCAAGGCTTCAACATCTATAGTCAAATCGGCATGATCATGTTGATTGGTATGGTAACCAAGAATGGTATTTTGATTGTTGAGTTTGCCAACCAACTACGTGATCGTGGTTTGGAGTTTGAAAAAGCGATTATTGATGCATCTGCGCGTCGTTTACGCCCAATCTTGATGACGGCATTTACCACCTTGGCAGGTGCGATTCCACTGATCCTGTCAACCGGAGCTGGTTATGAAAGCCGTGGCGCAGTGGGTACTGTGATCTTCTTTGGTATGGCCTTTGCCACCTTGATTACCCTGTTCGTGATTCCGGCGATGTACCGTTTGATTTCTGGCAGCACTCAAGCGCCAGGTCATGTTGAAGCAGAGTTGAATAAAGAGCTTAACCATGACTTCAAAGGGCGCACTTCACATGGTGAGCTAGGGGATCTTAGTGAACACTAACGTGGCAATTTGAAGATAATAAAAAACCGAGGCGCTGGCCTCGGTTTTTTTAATTAAAGCTTTGTCTCAATCGACGAAAAGAAAACAGGCGGGTTACGCAGCGTCTTCTTCTTGCTCGTCTTGCTCAATATCAGCAACGGCTTCGATTTTTTTCGCTTTCTTTGGTGCTGGACGACGTTTCGCACCAATCGCGTAAAGCAACTCATCTTTGTTTTGCGCTAGGAACATCGCTAAGTCTTCTTGCTTAGCTTCGTCTTCTAAAATGTCACTTTTACCTAGTAGTGCAAACAGCTCGTCTGCTGTATCCAGCATTTTGTCATAAGCATCCGCTTCCGCTTTAGAGGCAAAAGTCATTTTCTCTTCTCCGTTGCGTTCTACTACGTATTTTACGATTACAGCCATGGTTGTTCCTCTAGCTCTAATGAATGTTCAATTACTGGCTGTTTATACAGTTTTTAACCAAGTAAGTCTAGGTGACAGCTCAAAAGTGCGACTTAGATGCTCACCATTTGTGCGCGTCTTCGTTACGGTGCTTTTTGGGGCATCGCCTGCGGTTAGCCTGAATGGCATACCTATGAGGAGGCTTGATCCCATTGGTAGCAAAATTCGATGAAGCGTTTTAGGAGTGGGTTTTGATACTTTTCTTTATGCACCAGTAGCCAAAAGCGGCGCTTCATATCGAGTGGTAACTCAATCGTGATAACTCGACCATCTTTTATCGCTGGTTCGGCAGCGAGGCGTGAAAGGCAGGCAAGGCCAAGGCCTGCAGAAACACAGTTGATCAGCGCTTCGGTGGTATTGAGCTGAAATGCTTCTTGCCAATGCTCGATGCGCGGAGCGACAGCGCGTAGGAAAAATTCGCGAGAGCCAGAACCTGGCTCACGTAAGATCCAAGCGCTGTTTTCCAAATCGCTGACCGCAGGTACGGTAATGTTCGCCAATGCCGAACTTGGACTACAAATGATGCACATCTCGTCTTGGCTAAACTGGGTTGAGATCAGTTCTGGATGCAGTGTTTTGCCTTCAATGAGCGCAAGATCGAGCTCATAGTCCACCAACTTTTCGCAGATAAGTGCCGAGTTGGAGATAAACAGGCTTTGGGCCTGATGCGCAGTTTGCTGGCGAAAAGCGCTGAGCAAATAAGGCGCGACTTGGTTACCGATGGTATCACTGGCGCCAATGCGCAATTGGCCGGTTAAAGTGGAGTCATCTTCGAGTAACTGTTCGATATCTTGCGCGCGATGCAACAGTTCATCGACCAAAGGGAGTAATTTTTGCCCCTCTTGATTAAGCACCAAGCGTTTATTAACCCGATCAAATAGTGAATGGCCCAGCTGTTTTTCTAGCTCAGCGAGCGCCATACTTACCGCAGCTTTAGAGAGAAACAGCGCTTGTGCCGCTTCGGTTAACGTATCGCAGTGGTTAATGGTCGAAAAAACCTTGAGCTGCTTTAATGAGATATTAACGGCCATAGAGAATTCAACTTCTGAGTTAATGTGGTTGGATTATGAATCAGTGATAGTGTCGTTTAGTTTACTTGAACACGTGTTTTAAATAATTAGATATATCTTAACAAAGTGCAAGCGTAGAATGGCGCCATAATAAAGAGATTGAGCGGAGTGTGAGCCATGATCACAGCAACAAAAGCAAAAGTATTCGGTGCGCCAACACCAATGGCAGGATTGGCATTAGGTATTGCAAGCCTTGGTTGGTGTTGGGAGAACGCCGCTGATTTGAATGGCATCGGTCAATTAATCGGTGCCGCGATCGCTTCACTTTTGCTTGTCATTTTAGCGGTGAAATTCCTGCTCCATCGTCATCTTTTATCTGAGGATCTTGCTCACCCTGTAGTGGGTAGCGTGGTGCCTACTTTTGCGATGGCAACCATGGTGGTGTCAAATGCGCTTGGTCATTTTTCTCCTTGGGCGGGGGATGCCCTATGGTTATTTGCGGTCGCGCTGCATGTGGCGTTTTTAGCCAGCTTTATTTACCACCGCTCACAAGCATTTGAACTGCACCATATGGTACCAAGCTGGTTTGTTCCACCTGTGGGTATTGTGGTGGCGGATGTCTCTTTTTCGGGCAATCCTCATCTGGCTTTTATCGCACAAAGCACATTGATCTTCGGCCTTGTTGCTTATGCCATCATGCTGCCAGCAATGATCTACCGTTTGATCTTCGCGCAAGAAATTCCAGATGCGGCGAAACCAACCTTAGCCATCATGGCCGCTCCTGCCAGCCTTTCATTGGCGGGGTATTTAAGCGTAACGAGTGAGCCATCACCAGTGATTATCGGCGTGCTGTTTGGTATCGCAGTTTTGATGACCGTAGTGATCTATTTAGCTTTCATTAAATTACTGCGTTTACCTTTTAGTGCTGGTTTTGCGGCGTTCACCTTCCCAATGGTGATAGGCTCTACTGCGCTATTTAAATTAAGTGCTTGGATGCACAACATCCATGTCGCGGATCATTACATCGCGCAAGTACATGGCTTGGCCGTGGCTGAGTTATGGATTGCAACCTTAGTGGTGGGTTATGTTGCCGCGCGTTACTTCCATTTTTATCAGCCACACAAAGTGATGATGCGTCGCGATAAAAAATAATTTATAGCATCAAGTTGGCTGGCAATAAGGCTTTCTCAGTGAGCAACCATAAAGAGCGAAACGCACGGTTTCGCTCTTTGCACAATTAAGCGGCAATACCACGCAATCCCACCTAAAATCGGCAGTAAATACAGGGCAGTTATGCTACGCTCAGGTCAGTTTTGCTAACCATTTTGAGCGTCTATTTTGTTTACTGTTTATCACTCCAATCAAGTCGATGTGCTTAAATCTTTGCTGGTTGAGCTAGTCAAAATCGACCCGCTTGAAAACCCATTTGAAAAAGAACAAATTCTGGTGCAGAGCCCGGGTATGTCACAGTGGCTCAAAATGGCATTAGCGAAAGAGTTTGGTGTAGCTGCCAATATCGATTTTCCTCTGCCTGCGACCTTTATTTGGAATATGTTCACTCAAGTGTTGGCCGATGTGCCCCAGCGCAGTGCCTTCAATAAAGAGTCGATGAGCTGGAAGTTGATGCAGATCTTACCAAGCTTGTTGGATCAGCCTGAATTTACCCCTTTGCAACGTTATTTAGAAGATGACAGTGACAGTTCAAAGCTCTATCAATTAGCGGAAAAAATTGCCGATATCTTCGATGGTTATTTGGTGTACCGCCCAGAATGGATTGCCGCTTGGGAGTCTGGTCAAGTGGTGGCTGAAATTGGTGATGAGCATCCGTGGCAGCCAATCTTGTGGCAAGCGCTTTATGATCACACCCTAGCACTTGGTCAATCGCCGTATCATCGTGCCAACTTGTATGAGCATTTTATTGATAGCTTAGCCAACTACCAAGGCCGCTTTGAGAATCTACCCAAGCGTCTGTTTGTATTCGGTATTACTTCTTTGCCACCGCGTTACATGGACGCGCTAAAAGCACTTGGTGAGCATATTGATGTGCACCTAATGTTTACCAACCCGTGTCGCTATTACTGGGGGGAAGTGCGCGATAGAAAATTTCTCGCCAAGTTAGCAGCAAAACAGCGTAAACATCTGGTGTGGCGCGACGATCATTCTGAAATTGAGGGAGAAAGCGAGCAGCTTAAAGGCACGATTGAAGAGAACCTCGCTTATGACGACGCCGCTTATCATGAGATGGTGGATGGCGAGAGTATCGACCTACTGCACACCGATGTGGTAGGTAACAGCTTATTGGCATCAATGGGCAAATTGGGCCGCGATAACATGTACCTGTTATCACAACTCGAATCGAATGAGATTGAAGCGTTTGTCGATTTGGGGCGAGACTCCTTGTTGCAGCAATTGCAGGCCGATATCCTCAATCTTGAAGAGCATCAAGACGATCAACAATTAACCACAAGTCAGCATAAGCAAGTGGTGCGTGGTGATGACTACTCATTAACTCTGCACGCTTGCCATAGTCCAATGCGCGAGGTGGAAGTGCTGCATGATCAGTTGCTCAATATGTTTGATGCAGATCCAAGCTTAAAACCGCGCGATATTATCGTGATGGTCGCCGACATCAATGCTTATAGTCCTGCGATTCAAGCGGTGTTTGGTAATGCGCCAGGCGAGCGATTTATCCCATACTCGATTTCTGACCGTAGCGCCGATCAAGAAAGCCCAATCCTTGCGGCGTTTATGCAGCTACTCAATTTAGCCAATACTCGTTGTTTAGCCTCCGAGTTATTAGAGCTGTTGGAAATTCCGGCCATCCTTAATCGTTTTGGTTTGAGTGAGGATGAATTCCTACAAGCCAAAATTTGGGTGGAAGAGTCGGGTATTCGCTGGGGATTAAATCCTGCTACGGGTACTGAGTTTGATCTGCCAGCCACAGCGCAAAACACTTGGCAATTTGGCATAGAACGTATGCTACTTGGTTATGCGATGCCGGAATCTGCGGGATTGTTTAATGATGGTCAACAGTCGTTATCCCCTTACAACGAAGTTCAGGGGATGGGGGCGGAGCTTGCTGGTAAGCTGGCGCACTTTATTGAGACGGTCAGTGACTATCGTCAAGCGCTTGCACATGCCCACAGTATTGATGGTTGGCGTCAATTATTAACCGCGATGCTGGATGATTTCTTTAAAGTCGAATTAGAAGGTGAAGTGGCACTAAAATCGATTCGCGACACGCTCACTATGCTCAAAGAGCAGTTAGAAGATGCCGCTTATCAGGCCGAACTTGCGCCAAGTATTATTGCTCAATACCTACAAAACAAACTCTCTGGTACCCGGGTTAGCCAGCGTTTCTTAGCTGGACAAGTGAACTTCTGTACCTTGATGCCAATGCGCTCTATCCCATTTAGAGCGGTATGTTTGCTGGGGATGAACGACGGTGTTTACCCGCGTTCGATGCCACCTGAAGGGTTTGATTTGATGAATGGGCGCACTCGTGCGGGAGATCGCTCTCGCCGTGATGATGACCGTTATCTGTTCTTAGAGGCGCTCTTATCGGCGCAGCAAACTTTATATATCAGCTACGTTGGTCGTTCGATTCAAGATAACACTGAGCGCGTGCCATCGGTGCTGGTGTCTGAATTGATGGAATATTGCCACCAAAACTACCGTTTGGCGGAAGATGCGGATCTGAGCTGTGATGAATCTGGCGATAAGCTGCTAGCGAACTTACATCGCCAACATGCGATGGTGCCATTTAGTCCTGCTGCGTTTAGTGATTCATCGAGTGACTTTTCTAGCTACAGCAGTTATGCCAAAGAGTGGTTGCCTGCGGCGAACCGTCAAGGTCAGCGCAGTGGTGAGTTCAATCGTCAATTGAGTGATTATCTGGCCGATGTCAGCTACCCACTGGATCTTGATTTGGTTGAGCTGCAGCGTTTTTGGCGCTTACCAGTGCAGTATTTCTTTAACCGTCGCTTAAAAGTGATGTTTGAACCGCCTTTGCCAATTATGCCCGATGAAGAGCCGTTTATTCTCGATGGTTTAGAGAGTTTCCAGATCCGTGATGCGCTGCTAAACCAACTGCTGAGCGATCAATTGCAAGCCAATAGTAATCCAGATCAAACGGTGCAAAACTTTGTCGATCAGCAACGCGCCCAAGGCAAGTTACCGGTGGGGGCATTTGGCGATATTGAGTTTGATACCAACCGAGTGCAAGCCGAGCAATTGGTAGAAGCTCTGCGTTTTGTCACTAGTGCGCCGGTGGATGATGTTGAGATTAATCTTAATTTCGACCTGCTGGGTGAAGGCAAACCGATCGTTTTACAAGGTTGGCTCACCCAAGCTTACCAATCTGGTTTAGTACGTTATCGTAGTGGCAAAATTCGCCCGCAAGATTACTTGGCTGCGTGGATTGACCATTTGGCGATGTCGGCGATGGGCGTGGTAAAACGTACTCATATGATTGGTTATGATCGTAAAGAGGGCGTCGTACATCTTATTTACCCACCGATCGAAGATGGTGATTATGCCAAGAATCTGTTGGCCGAACTGGTGCGATTATTCTATCAAGGTATGACTCAGCCGTTGGCGTACTTCCCTAAAACATCGTTGGCCGCGATTGAAGCAGGCTTTAGTCGCGGCGGCGCTTGGGCAGATGATGAAGAAAAGTCGCTCAAAAAAATGGCCGAAGCGTTTAACGACGGCTTTATGAGTAGTGGTGAAGGCAACAATGCTTACATTGGTCGTATTTGGCCACAGTGGAATGATGCTTTAGCGCAAGAAGTTCGTACCTTGGCGGCGTTAGTGATTCAAGCACCAAGATTATTGGTCAAAGACGCGCATGATGAATAACGACGCATTGGTGGTCGCAATCCCTTCGTTTGGTGAGAGCCATTTAAATAAGGGTTGTTTGATGAAATCACAGAGAAGTGGTTGGCCGCCAGTAAATCGTTATTAATGTGTAGGGCGTTCGCTGTGCGGCCAGTGGTCAGAGGGACCATTATTCGGTGGGTTGCAGCGAAGTTGATACCTTGCTCAACACGTGGCGCGGATAGTAAAGCTTAACTGGGGGAGGTTCTGTGAGAGCGCTCCCATTAAATCTGCCACTTTAGATTTAGCGGCAGTTAAACACTCAATATCAAGGCTAGGTCACACTCGAAGTGTGAATGAATTGATTCAGAAGTTACATAAAGGTTTGATTGTTATGACATCGTGTTCAGTTGTCACCTCACTAGATACCATGACATTTCCGTTGCATGGTGCGCGACTTATCGAAGCTTCGGCGGGGACGGGGAAAACCTTCACCATTGCCGGGCTCTATTTGCGTTTATTGTTAGGGCACGGAAGTGGCGAGAGTCGCCATCAAACGCCATTAACGGTCGATCAAATTTTGGTGGTGACCTTTACTGAAGCAGCAACCGCTGAGTTGCGCGATCGTATTCGCGCGCGTATTCATGATGCGCGATTAGCCTTTGCTCGCGGTGAAAGCCGTGATCCCGTGATCAAACCTTTACTCGCCGAGATTGATGACCATAAACAAGCGGCGATGATCTTGCTGCAAGCTGAACGACAAATGGACGAAGCGGCGGTGTATACCATTCACGGTTTCTGTCAGCGCATGCTCACGCAAAATGCCTTTGAATCAGGCAGCCGTTTTAACAACGAATTTGTCACCGATGAAAGCCATCTTAAAGCGCAAGTCGTTGCGGACTATTGGCGTCGTAACTTCTACCCATTGCCACTAAAACTGGCGGGTGAAGTGCGTTCAATTTGGAGTTCGCCAGCCGCTTTGTTAGGTGATGTTTCTCGTTACTTAACTGGGGCGCCCCTGCAACTTTCGGTGGCGGCGATGCAAGGTGACTTGAGTGAATTACATCAGCAGAATCTGGCTAAAATTGATCAGCTAAAAGCGCAGTGGCGAGAAAGTAGCGATGACTTCCTAGCGTTGATTAGTGAGTCTGATATCAACAAACGCAGCTACACCAAAAAGTCCTTGCCAACTTGGTTAGAAGCCGTCGGCGCTTGGGCAAGCAGTGAGACCAACGGTTACGAGTTTCCTGAGCAGCTAGAGCGCTTTGCGCAAAATGTGTTGATTGAGAAAACCCCTAAAGGCAAAGCGCCTGAGCACGTTGTCTTTGCTCAAGTTGAAGCTTTTATTAGCCAGCCGATCAGCTTAAAAGCGCCACTATTGGCCCATGCGATTGAGCATTGTCGTGTTAGCTTAGCGAAAGCGAAACAGCAAAAGCAGTGGTTATCGTTTGATGATCTGCTGACCAACTTATCTGCCGCGATGGACGCTGATGAACTCGGTGCATTAGCTGATCGTATTCGCAGTTTATATCCGGTGGCGATGATCGATGAATTCCAAGATACCGATCCTCTGCAATACAGCATTTTCAGCCGAATTTACCTCTCTCATCCTGAGTGCGGTTTATTTATGATCGGTGATCCCAAGCAGGCGATTTACGGCTTCCGTGGTGCGGATATTTTTACCTACATCAAAGCGCGTAATCAGGTTTCCTCGCATTTCACTCTGGGTACTAACTGGCGTTCGAGTGCCGATATGGTCGCGGCAGTAAATCAAGTATTTGCCTTGCCAGATAGCGCCTTTATCTACGATCAAGACATTCCTTTTCTTGCCGTTGCGGCTAGCCCAAGTGCCGATAAACGTGCGTGGTCACTAAGCGGAAAAACTCAACCCGCGTTGACCTATTGGTTACAAGAAGCGGAAGAAAAGCCACTGGCTAAAGGTGAATATCTTAAAGCGATGTCGCAAGCCACTGCCGATCAAATCCAGACCATTTTAAGCGCTTCACAGCAGCAACAAGCGCATTTTAGTAGTGATAAAGGTGATAAGGCGATTCAAGCCGGCGATATTGCTGTATTGGTGCGCACCGGTAATGAAGGCCGCATGGTTAAAGAGGCGCTTGCTAAACAAGGCATTGCCAGCGTTTATCTCTCTAACCGTGACAGCGTATTTAGTTCGGCGGTAGCGCAAGATGTACAGCGCCTGCTGCAAGCGGTCTTAACCCCAGAAAACGATCGTGCACTGCGCGCCAGCTTGGCGTCAGAATTGTTCGCTCTCGATGCGGGCAGTTTAGATGCGCTCAACAACGATGAAACCGCTTGGGAAAACGCGGTGAATGAATACAAAGAGTACCGCAAGTTATGGTTACAGCGTGGCGTGTTACCGATGCTGCGCGCGGTCATGAGTAAGCGTCATGTCGCTGAGCGTTTACTAGAAGAGGAAAGTGGCGAGCGTAACCTGACTGATTTGATGCATTTAGGTGAGTTATTACAGCAAGCCAGTGGTGAACTCGACAGTGATCATGGTTTGCTGCGTTGGCTCGCACAAGCGATTAGCGATGCGCAAAATGGCCTTGGTGGTAGCGAAGACCAAATTCAGCGTTTGGAATCTGAGCGTAATTTGGTGCAGATCGTCACTATCCATAAGTCGAAAGGTTTGGAATATGACTTGGTCTTTTTGCCGTTTGTATTGAGCTATCGCGAAGCGAGTGAAGCCAAATATTACGACGCCGAAAGCGATCGCACCATTTTGGATATCAACCAAGATAAAGCCGCGTTAGCGCAAGCGGATAAAGAGCGTCTCGCGGAAGACTTGCGTTTGATCTACGTAGCATTAACCCGTGCCGTTTACGGCTGTTTTATTGGTGCTGCGCCGCTACGTAATGGCCGTTCAACCAAAGAACCAACGGGTGTACATCACAGTGCCATGGGCTATTTATTGCAAAATGGCCAAGCAGGTGGCGTGAATGATCTTACCCAAGCGATTGAGTTGCAAACTAAAGGATTATCGTGCGTTGCACTGCAAGGATTACCCGAATCGCATCAGCAAACCTTTGTGACTGATGATGAAATTGAACATACCTTACATGCCAAAACACTCAGCCAAGCGATTGATCGTGCTTGGCGCATCACCAGTTACTCTGGTTTAGTAAAACAAGGCTCTCACCACCATGATGACACCTCTAGTGAGCTATTAAGACTCGATGTTGACTCCTCCGGTGAGCAAGATGAACAAGAGTTAGTTGAACCTGAACGTTCAATCTTTACCTTCCCTCGCGGTGCACGTCCAGGCACATTCTTGCACACGCTGTTTGAAGAGGTGGAGTTTACTCAGCCGGCGAACAGTGAAGAGAACCAAGCCAAAATAATGGCACTGATGGAGAGTGAACAGCTCGAATTAGAGTGGCTGCCAATCTTGCAACAACTGGTTGATACCGTATTAGCGACTCCATTGGACGGTAAAGATCTGCGCCTCAATCAAAAAGGACCCGCGCAGCGTTTGGTGGAAATGGAATTCTTACTGCCGATTGAAGTATTGGCTTCGGCAGAACTCAACCGGGTGATTCAACGTAACGATCCATTGTCAGCCAAAGCGGGCGATCTCGGCTTCCAAACCGTGCAGGGGATGTTGAAAGGTTTTATCGACTTAGTGTTTGAGCATCAAGGTAAATACTACGTACTGGACTGGAAATCGAACCATTTAGGCGATGAGATTGCCGATTATCATGGTGATGCTTTACGCCAAGCGATGGCGGATCACCGTTACGATCTGCAATACCAAATTTACGCGCTGGCACTGCATCGTTTTTTACGTAGTCGAGTAGCGGATTATGATTATCAGCGCCATTTTGGTGGTGTCTATTATCTGTTTTTGCGTGGTATGGATGGCGAAGGTCAACACGGCATTTTCTCCGCAAAACCAAGTTTTGAATTTTTAACTGAGTTAGACAAATTGATTGATGGCGAGATAGTGGAAAGACGCGACAACGCGGCAGGGCAAATGGAGTTAGGTCTATGAGTGGATTAATGCTTACTCTCAAGCGCTTAGCCGAAAAGGGCTCAATACGTCAGCTTGATTATCAATTTGCGCGCTTTATTGCGGCCAAATCTCAGCATGTTGAACTTGCGTTTATCGCGGGTGTCCTCAGCAGTGAGCTAGGCAAGGGGCACATCTGTTTGCCACTGCATGATATGCAAGGGCAAGCGGTCGATCTTGCCGCTAAAATAGGCTTATATGGCGAGGCGGCATTAGCATTAAACCAACAACTCTTATCCATTGATTGGGCTGCGTTGCTGCAACAGTCGCCATGGGTGAGTAAGCCAGTCGCACACAATGCTGATCCATTGCCTTTGGTGTTTGATGGTGAAAGACTCTATCTACACCGTTATTGGCACTATGAAGTGACATTGGCAGATAAGTTAACCAGCTTTGGGGTTGCCATGATCCTAAAGCCTACCGAAGTACAAAAACTCGCCAAATTGCTCGATCACTTGTTTGCGCGCAGTGACCATTTCTTGTTTTCCGCCTTATCGCGTTCGAGTGGATTAAATCAGGTACAGCGCCAGCAAATGGTGTGCGATCACCTTGATGTGGTCGATGAAAGCCAGCTGGATTGGAGCGCAATTGATCAAGTGTTGTTGCAAGCCACACGTGCTGAACAGTTAGCGCCACTGGAGCAACTTGTTCCTCAGGCGGCGTGTGTTAACTGGCAGAAAGTGGCGGCGGCGATTGCACTCACTAAGCGCTTTGCAGTGATATCGGGAGGCCCTGGTACTGGTAAAACGACCACGGTAACTAAACTACTGGCAGCCCTGATTGAGCAGGCTGAACAGAGTGATCACACCCCAACGATTAAGCTGGTGGCACCGACGGGTAAAGCAGCGGCGCGCTTGACCGAATCGATTGGTAAAGCGGTCGACCAACTGCCGGTTAGCCCAGAGCTGAAAGCGGCGATCCCAACCGAATCCAGCACCTTGCATCGATTGTTGGGCGCATTGCCAAACAGCGCTGAATTTCGTCACAACCAAGCGAACCCGCTACATCTTGATATCTTAGTGGTGGATGAAGCCTCGATGGTCGATTTGCCGATGATGTACAAGGTAGTGGATGCTTTGCCAAAGCATGCCCGTTTGATTTTATTGGGTGATAAAGATCAGCTTGCCTCGGTCGAAGCTGGGGCGGTACTTGGCGATATCTGTTCTTTCTATCATTCTGGTTACAGCAGTGCACAAGGTGAATTGATCGCACAATTATCCGGTTATACAACCTTAGCGACAGCCAATCAAAACAACAAAGGCAGTCGAGTTGGGGATAGCTTGTGTATGCTACAAAAAAGCTATCGCTTCGATGCGCGTTCAGGCATTGGTCAGTTGGCAAAGGCGGTCAACTCCGGATCGGCCTATCAATTAGATGCGGTATGGCAGCGCGGTTTTGACGATATCGAACAGTTCCCGCTTGATATGCAGCACTACAATCAGCTAATCCAAACCATGGTGGCGGAATACAGCCACTATCTTAAACGTATTGCCCAACGCTTAGTTCACCCTGACAGTGGTGAAATAGAAAGTATTACCCAACAAGCCAAAGCAGGGTTAGATGCTTTTGCGCGCTGTCGCTTATTGTGTGCGATGCGTGAAGGGGACTTTGGCGTGAGTGGTTTAAATCACCGAGTTGAGCGCGCGCTGGTGGCGCGAAAACGCATCCAAACTCAAGATGAACTTTGGTATCACGGCCGCCCGGTGATGATCACTCGTAACGATCATGCTTTAGGTTTGTATAACGGTGATATTGGTATTTGTATGCTGGATGATTCACTCGCAGAACCGCGTTTAAAAGTGTTTTTTGAATTACCAGATGGCAGTGTCAAATCGGTGTTGCCAAGCCGCGTACCAGAGCATCAAACCGCTTATGCGATGACGGTACATAAGTCACAAGGCAGCGAATTTGAATTTACCGTAATGATTCTGCCAAAAGACTTTAGCCCTATTTTAACTCGTGAGTTGATTTATACCGGCATTACTCGCGCCAAAAAGCGATTGGCATTGTATGCACAGCCAGAGGTGGTTAAACGAGGGATTAAAGTGATGACAGAGCGTGCAAGTGGTTTGGTGATGAGATTAAAAGGTTAATGAGCGGAGATTTTGTCACCATCCTTGGTGTCGCAGTGAATAAAGTTAGTTAACCGAGTTAAAAGCGGCGGTAAAAGAGATACTGCGTATTTGGTACTTTTGTTGATAGTCGAGAATAAACTTCTTTAGTCGATCTGAGGTGGGAAACACACAGTGCACATCAAGGCCGATCAGCAGTTCGTTTTCTGCCATATCCCAGAAGCTCTGTAGAGAATTACAAATTATAGTTTTCATATTGATGCTCTTAGTTGACGTTGATATCTACCAAAGCAATCCGTGCGGTCTAGCAAGCTAGTTGATATTGAATCCAATCAATAGTGCGAAGTAATGTGATGCGGGCAAATAGTAACCAACAAAGAATATGAAATAAAGCTTATATTTGAGACAAAAACCAACAATGGCCACGGAAAGTGGCCATTTTTGTTAAATATTGAACTGTTTTTGCTGGATTTTTAACAAGTTAGTTCAGAGTTTAATTCTAGGTGCGAGTGGCCAATATTTTTGAGTTTCTTTGATAGTTATATAGGTTTTGCTTTTGTGATGGCAATTGCTCCACCCCGACCTCATAGAAACCTTGCTCCCTAAACCAATGCAGACTGTGTGTGGTTAACACAAACAACTGATTAATCCCTTCTTGGCGGCACTGCTGCTTCATATAATTGAGTAAAATCAAGCCACGGTTGCCATCGCGATAATCTTTATGGATTGCCACACAAGCCATTTCTGCCATGCTGTCATCAAGATAAGGATACAGGGCAGCACAGCCGATAATCAGGCCATCTTTTTCAATGATGGTGAATTGATGAATTTCTTGCTCCAACTGCTCACGCGAACGGCGCACGAGAATGCCTTGCTCTTCCAGTGGGCGAATTAAATCGAGGATGCCGCCGATATCATCAATGTTGGCAACGCGCACGCGTTCAGAGCTGGCATAAACAATTTGGGTACCAATACCATCAATAGAGAACAGTTCTTGGATTAACGCGCCATCTTCTTTGTAGCTAACAAGGTGGCTACGTGGCACACCGGCGCGGCAGGCGGTAATGGCTGCGCGAAGAAAACGCAGTGTCCCTGAGGCGCTGTCGTGAGAATAGTCAACATCGGTTTCTAATTTCGCTAACACACTTTCTGCTTCTCGCGGCACAAGCTCTGCGACGACAGAACCATTTTCATCGATGATGCCTTGCTCAGAACAAAAGCCAATCAGCTTGTCAGCATTCAAACGGATCGCGACTTGAGTGGCGACTTCTTCAGAAAGTAGATTGAATGACTCGCCAGTCACAGAGCTAGCGATAGGGCCAAGCAGCACAATCGAACCTTGATCGAGCATACGGTTGATGCCTTGAATATCGATACGACGAATGCGACCACTGTGGCAGTAATCGACGCCATCATCCACGCCAAGAGGTTGAGCGATAACAAAGTTCCCGCTAACCACATTGAGTTGTGTCCCGGCCATCGGCGTGTTGCTTAAGCTCATCGAGAGCTGGGCGGTAATGGCAAGCTGTAATTGCCCCGCAGCCTGCATAACTAGCGACAAACTGGTTTCATCAGTGATGCGAACGCCTTTATGGTAGTCGTTCGTGATTTGATTTTTGGCTAAAATAGCGTTGATTTGTGGTCGCGCACCATGCACCAAAACGATCTTAACTCCCAAACTGTGGAGTAAGGCTAAGTCACTGATAATATTTTTAAAGTTATCATCAGCAAACGCTTCACCCCCCAGCATGACCACCATGGTTTTCCCTCGGTGAGCATTGACATAAGGTGTTGATTGGCGAAATCCTTTAACTAATGCGGTGCTACGTATTTTCACATTACAATCCATTTGTGAATTTATATGTGATTATAGTGCAAATTTATTCTCAATTAGGCAAGCGGTTTTTTGGAATAGAGACCCAATAAACACTTTTGTGAGATTGTGAGCATGAAAAGAGCATGCTATAGAATAATTTTCCCCATTAGGTCATTGGTTTATGAATATTAGCGTCAAAAATAATATAACAGCTAAACAAGCTCAAAGTGGCCGTTTCTTTCCACGTAAATGGATGAATGTCGCAGCTTTGGTGGTTGCATTGATATGTGCCTATGGGATTGTTCAAGGTGGCTTGTGGCTCAATAACAAATATCAGCAAGTATCGCACCCCCCTACGCTTATTTATGGCACTTGGGTAGAAGATAACGTCGCTCCGTACTTAGCTGAGAATATCGTGATTAATCAGTCAGGCGTGACCGTGAACGGGGGCGTCGTAAGCACAAAATTCAGTTTTGATGGCGAGACATTCCGCTATCAACATGGCACTGAGGAGCGGGTTTTTCGCTTTGGCCTTGGTAACTTTAGTTCAATGAAGCTGGACACCAAGGTGGCTTATCAGCCGGTTTATGTCAAAACTCTTTAAAATTCACACTCATTAACGATCCTTGCGTTGACTCAGCTAGTAAGAGTTTGTCATGCTCAGGACTTGGCGTTAATGGACTCTTATTCGTAATGAAAAAATACCTTTTCTTGGCAACGGCCTCGTTGCTATTTGGCTGCGCTCAGCCAACCGAACTTGCTCAGCAATACCGCGATGGCGAATTTAAAACCACGCTTAATCGCGTTGATTCAGTGCAGTCAAACAGTAGCCGTGATTTTACTGAATTTCATAAGCAAGCGGAGCAAGTAGTCGAAAAATCACCGTCAATGGCCAAGATTTATCAACCGCTGTATGAAAAGCTCAATGAGTGGGTATTAGAAAGTGGTAACCCGAATGAGTTGGCCAATTTTGATATTCAAACCGCGCAATTAGGCGGTGGTGATAAAAAGGGCAACGTGCTGTTTACCGGTTACTTTTCACCAGTGATGGAACTGCGCCATCAAGCGAATGAGCAATTTAAATTCCCTGTTTATGCCAAACCAGCCTGTGCCGCTGATTGCCCAACTCGTGCGGAAATTAACGCCGGTGCGCTCGATGGTCAGGGGTTAGAGCTTGGCTATGCCGCTAACCGAATCGACCCATTTTTAATGGAAGTACAAGGCAGTGGCTTTGTTCACTTTGAAGACGACGACTCATTGGAATACTTCGCTTATGGTGGCAAAAACAACAAAGCTTACGTCAGTATTGGCCGTGTTCTAATTGAGCGCGGCGAAGTATCGCGTGAAAAAATGTCGATGAAAGCGATCAAAGATTGGGTGCTTGCCAATGATGAAGCGACCGTGCGTGAACTGTTAGAGCAAAACCCATCATATGTCTTTTTTGCTCCGCGAGCAGATGCTCCAGTAACGGGGTCGGCCGGTATTCCACTACTGCCAATGGCGTCGGTAGCGGGTGACCGCTCTATTTTGCCAATGGGTACGCCGCTGCTGGCTGAAGTACCACTGTTAAATGCTGATGGAACGTGGAGTGGGGCCCACCAACTTCGTTTGCTCATCGTATTAGACACCGGTGGTGCGGTGAAACAAAACCATCTTGATTTGTACCATGGTATGGGGGCTCGTGCTGGCACTGAAGCGGGTCATTACAAACACTTTGGTCGCGTTTGGAAGTTGGGTTTAGAAGGTTCTGCAACCCAAGCGCCTTGGGCGATGCCGCCTGAGAAACTAAACTAATCAATACCTATTAGCGTCATTTCGGACGACTATAGACATTTCAATAAAGAGTGCGTATAAAACGCACTCTTTGTTTTTGTAACCGATTTACAGGCTTTGCGTTATGCGTGAATTAGACACTCCAGCTTCAGATAACTACAACCAGCGTTTTGGTGGTACTCGTCGTTTATATGGCAACAGCGAAGTGGAGATCCTCCGAGCTGCACACGTGTGTGTGATTGGTATTGGTGGTGTTGGTTCGTGGGCTGTAGAAGCCTTAGCGCGCAGTGGTGTGGGTGAGTTGACACTGATTGATATGGACGACGTGTGCGTGACCAATATCAACCGTCAAATCCATGCGATGAGTGGAACGGTAGGACAAAGCAAAATTGAAGTGATGGCAGAACGCGTTAAGTTGATCAACCCAGAGTGTAAGATCAACCTTATCGATGATTTTATTACCCCGGATAATCAGCATGAGTACCTCACGAAAGAGTACGATTATGTGCTGGATGCAATTGATAGTGTCAAAGCGAAAGCGTCACTGTTGGCTTACTGCCGTAGCAACAAAATCAAGGTCATCACCACGGGTGGTGCGGGTGGTCAAACCGATCCGACGCAAATCAAAATTGCCGATTTAACCAAGACTATCCAAGATCCGTTGGCGAAAAAAATCAAAGACACCTTGCGTCGTCATCATAATTTTCCGAAGAATCCGCAGCGTAAATTCAACATCGACTGCGTATTTTCAACCGAACAGCTGAAATATCCACAAGCCGACGGCTCAGTGTGTGGTGTGAAAGCGACCGCGGAAGGTCCAAAACGTATGGATTGTGCGAGCGGCTTTGGCGCGGCGACGGTGGTGACGGCGACATTCGGCTTTGTTGCCGTGTCACGCATTATTGAAAAACTGATCCAGAAACACGCGAAGTAGGAGAGTGGTTATGTCATCGTTTCCTTCATGCCCTTTTGGCAATAGTTCCACTGCTGAGAACATTACGGCGGAGCAAATTGCACAAGTGATGCAGAACTTTCGTGGTTGGGAAGATCGTTATCGTCAGGTGATTCAGTGGGGCAAAAAGCTACCAGTGATGCCAGAAGAGCTAAAGTCAGAGCAAGTCACCGTCTCAGGTTGTGAAAGCCAAGTTTGGCTGGTGAGCGAGCAAGTTGATGGCGTATGGTACTTTTGTGCCGATTCAGATGCCCGCATTGTACGTGGCCTGATTGCCTTAGTGTTAGCGGCATTTAATGGCAAAAACAGTGCCCAAATTCAAGCGTTTGATATTGATGCTTACTTCGACCAATTGGGTTTAATTGCCCACCTAAGCCCATCTCGCGGCAATGGCTTAAAGGCTATTGTTGAACAGATAAAACAATCGGCCGGTTAATTCAGCTGGTTAAAGTTTAATCACTGCTATTTTAATGCCTTAGCAAAAACAGACGCTTGTCACACTTGTTGTCACTGGCTAAAGGCTGTAAAATCCGCGCCCTAAATAATTGTTCCGTTGCTTGAGAGACACCATGACCTCTGAAAAAATCAACCTGCTCGATTTCGATCGCCAAGGATTGCGTACATTCTTTGCTGAAGAATTAAATGAAAAAGCATTCCGCGCCGAACAGGTGATGAAGTGGATCTACCATTTTGGTGTTGACGATTTCGACAACATGAACAACATCAACAAAGTATTACGTGAGAAACTAAAACAACGCTGCGAAATTAAAGCACCAGTTGTTTCAGAAGCTCAACACTCATCGGATGGCACCATTAAATGGGCAATGCGAGTGGGTGATCAAGACGTTGAAACCGTATACATCCCTGAAGATGACCGCGCAACACTATGTGTTTCTTCTCAGGTAGGTTGTGCACTGGAATGTAAATTCTGTTCAACTGCTCAGCAAGGCTTTAACCGCAACCTGAAAGTATCGGAAATCATCGGTCAGGTATGGCGTGCAGCGCGTGAAATCGGTCTGCAAAAAGAAACGGGCCGCCGTCCAATTACCAACGTGGTAATGATGGGTATGGGTGAGCCGCTACTGAACATGAAAAACTTGATTCCAGCATTGGAAATCATGTTGGACGATCTTGGTTTTGGTTTGTCTAAGCGTCGCGTTACGGTATCAACATCAGGTGTTGTATCGGGTCTTGACCAAATGACCGGCAAAATTGACGTGGCACTTGCGATCTCACTACACGCGCCAAACGATAAGCTACGTAGCGAAATCATGCCAATCAATGACCGTTGGGATATTCAAGAGTTCCTCGCGTCAGTACGTCGTTATATCGCATCATCAAATGCCAACCGTGGCCGAGTGACGGTAGAGTATGTTTTGCTTGACCATATTAACGATGGTACTGAACACGCCCATGAACTGGCAGAGTTGATGAAGGATACACCTTGTAAGATTAACCTGATTCCGTTTAACCCGTACCCAGGTTCACCATACAAAAAGCCAAGCAACTCACGCATCGACCGTTTCCAAAAAACCTTGATGCAATACGAGCACACCGTGACGACTCGTAAAACCCGTGGCGATGATATTGATGCCGCATGTGGTCAGCTAGTGGGTGACGTTATCGACCGTACAAAACGTACTGCGATAGCAAAAGCCGCGAAAGGCGAAAGTATCGACATCAAAGCGCTATAATTGAGTCAAATTTGAAAAAGCCAGAGCATCGCTCTGGCTTTTTTGCTTTCTGAAAAAAGGAAAATAATCTACGTAAGGCGATATTTGTCGAAGTTTGTTACCTTTTTAGTCACTTAGAATGTCAATTTTTAGAAAAACCTTGAGCTTGCTGTAATTTATCTATCTTAGTTGTGTTGTTTCATGCCTGATATCTATTAGAATTAACAGTCATACTCATAGCCGCATTGCCTGTTGAGTGAGTTTGTTCATTTACCCAAATGCGGTTGAGGACAAGAAGACGAGATTTACCGACGTAGTGACTGAACTATCTTGCTAAAAAGATGCCTTAAATCGGTAGATATATAAACGAATTAAATGACATTGGGTACCACTCACCGATAACGAAAAATAATAAAAATGGTGCACCCAACGTAAACCAGAGAAATTGATAATATGAACACGGATCAACCAACCCCAGTTACAGACGACAATGTAGATACCATCCTAGTAGAAGCGGGCACCATTCTTAAACAGAAACGTGAAGAGCTTGGCCTATCAAAGAAGCAAGTCGCTGACCGTTTGCGTTTGCGTCTTACGCTTATCGAACAAATTGAAAGTAACCAGTTTGAGGCGGATCAAGTCGCCACTTTCACGCGTGGTTACTTACGCTCTTATGCCAAAATTGTTGGTATCGATGAGGCGGTCGTGTTAGCCGCTCTCGATGAGCGAATGGGCACTCAGCCACAAGAACAAACCATGAAAAGTTTCTCGCGTAAGACTAATCGTGAAAAACATGACAGCCGTATCATGGCACTCACTTGGGGTATCTTGGCGGTCATCGTTGCCATCTCTTCAGTTTGGTGGTGGCAGAATCAACAAAAAGATGTGGTTGAGATAGCGGTTGAAGAGCAACCGGCGGTGGTGGCTCCAGCGCCAGAAGTCAGCATGCAATCGGTGACCGAAGCGGAAAACGCATTAACGGCAGAAGAACAAGCACCACAGGTCGATGAATTAGAGCCAGCAACAGATGAGCTTGCGACCTCTACGATTGAAAACTCAGCAGAGGCAGCGAACGACGCAGGCGATACAACCACTGATTCAGAGGCGAAGGTCGAAGATGAGGCTACCGCAACTGAAAGCGTCAACGAAACAACGACGCCTGCGGCTGTGAACGCAAACCTTATGCAAATGAACTTTAGCGATGATTGCTGGGTTCAAGTGAAAGATGCTGCGGGCAAAACATTGACGTCAGGCATCAAAAAAGCCGGACAAACATTAGAAGTTGAAGGTAAGAAGCCTTATAAAGTTATTTTAGGCGCACCGGAAAACGTTTCTATCACATTAGCGAGTGAACCTGTCGACCTTTCTGGGTATACTGCAGGCAAAGTAGCAAGATTCACCTTACCTTAGACACGATTATGCAATACGAATCCCCTATCAAACGTCGCCCATCGACTCGAATTTACGTGGGCGATGTGCCTATTGGTGACGGCGCGCCGATTGCGGTGCAATCAATGACGAACACCAGAACAACAGACGTGGAAGCGACTGTTGCACAAATTCGAGCGTTGGAAAATGTCGGTGCGGATATCGTACGCGTTTCAGTCCCGACGATGGATGCTGCTGAAGCATTCAAATTGATCAAACAGCAAGTGAATGTGCCGTTAGTGGCAGATATTCACTTTGATTACCGCATTGCCTTAAAAGTGGCAGAGTACGGTGTTGACTGTTTACGTATCAACCCGGGCAATATCGGCAATGAAGAGCGTATTCGCGCGGTTGTTGATTGCGCTCGTGATAAAAATATCCCAATTCGCATCGGTGTTAACGGTGGTTCACTGGAAAAAGAAATCCAGATGAAGTATCGCGAGCCAACACCGGAAGCTTTGGTTGAATCTGCCATGCGTCATGTTGATATCCTTGATCGCCTTAACTTCGACCAATTCAAAGTCAGCGTGAAAGCATCAGACGTCTTCCTTGCCGTCGATTCATATCGTTTGCTAGCGAAGCAGATTGATCAACCGCTGCACTTAGGTATTACAGAAGCTGGTGGCGCTCGAGCGGGTGCGGTTAAGTCATCCGTTGGTCTCGGTATGCTGTTGGCAGAAGGCATCGGTGATACGTTACGCATCTCTTTGGCAGCAAACCCTGTTGAAGAGATCAAAGTGGGCTTCGATATTTTGAAATCACTGCGCATCCGCTCACGTGGTATCAACTTTATTGCTTGTCCAAGCTGTTCACGTCAAGAATTTGATGTGATTAATACAGTGAATGCGCTTGAAGAGCGCTTAGAAGACATTATTACGCCAATGGACGTTTCGATCATTGGTTGTGTGGTGAACGGTCCGGGTGAAGCGGAAGTTTCTCATCTTGGTCTAGCGGGCAGCAGCAACAAAAGTGCCTTCTATGAAGATGGTAAGCGCCAGAAAGAGCGTCTTGATAACCAAGACCTCGTGGCCACTTTGGAAGCGAAGATCCGCGCCAAAGCCGCACTTATGGACGAGAGCAACCGCATCAACATTAAAGTACAAGATTAAATCTCAACGAAGTAATACAAATTACGGTAATTATTGTGGCAAAAACTATTCAAGCAATCCGAGGCATGAACGACTGCCTTCCAACTCAATCACCACTGTGGCAAAAACTTGAAAACACAGTGAAAAACGTAGTTAGCGCATACGGTTATAACGAAGTGCGCATGCCAATCGTTGAAGAGACAAACCTATTCAGCCGCGCGGTTGGTGAAGAGACAGATGTCGTTTCAAAAGAAATGTACACCTTTGATGATCGTAACGGCGATAGCCTAACACTTCGTCCTGAAGGTACTGCGGGTTGTGTACGTGCATGTATTCAAAACAGCCTGATCAACCGTGACGAACAGCGTCTGTGGTACATGGGGCCTATGTTCCGCCATGAGCGTCCACAGAAAGGTCGTTACCGTCAATTCCACCAGTGTGGTGTTGAGGTGTTTGGCCTAAATGGTCCAGATGTTGATGCTGAGCTTATTATGATGACAGCACGTCTATGGCGTGATCTGGGTATCAATGAACATGTTCGTCTTGAGCTTAACTCTATCGGTTCTCAAGAAGATCGCGCAGTGTACCGTACTGCATTGGTGGCGTTCCTTGAGCAACACATCGATGTGCTCGACGAAGATTGTAAGCGTCGCATGCACACGAACCCACTGCGTGTTCTGGATACGAAAAACCCTGACGTTCAGGCTATTTTAGGTGATGCGCCTCGTCTTTCTGAGTACTTAGGCGAAGAATCTAAAGCTCACTTTGCAGGTCTATGTGAACTTCTTGATGCTGCAGGTATCGAATACAAAGTTAACGAGCGTTTAGTTCGTGGCCTTGATTACTACAACCGCACAGTATTTGAATGGATCACTGAGAGCCTAGGTTCTCAAGGCACCGTTTGTGGTGGTGGTCGTTACGATGGTCTTGTTGAACAACTAGGCGGAAAAGCAACACCAGCAGTTGGCTTTGCTATGGGTCTTGAGCGTCTAGTATTGATGCTTGAAACACTAGAGCTGACTGATGTACGTCGCAGTGTAGATGTTTACATGGTTACCGCTGGTGAAGGTACTATGATGGCGGGTATGAAGCTGTCTGAACAGCTACGCGGACAAGTACCAGGCCTACGTGTAATGAACCACTTTGGTGGTGGCAACTTTAAGAAGCAGTTTAAACGTGCAGATAAAGTGGGTGCGATTGTTGCGCTTGTGCTAGGTGAAAATGAAGTAGCAGACAACACAGTGGTATTGAAAGACTTGGTTGGCGGCACACAAGAAACTTACACCCAAGCAGAAGTTATCACTAAATTGGCTGATTTAATCTAAGCAAATTTATATTCAACAAAGTGGCGATCAACGTCGCCATTTTTAAATGTTAATGTCGCGCGTCTCCTATTGATGGCATTGGCATAAGTTTAAGAGGACAGGAAGTGGAACTCTACGATACCGAAGAACAACAAGTTGAAGCGATCAAAGATTGGTGGAAAGAGAACGGCAAAGCCGTGATCTTTGGCGCGGTTATTGGCCTAGGTGGTTTGTTTGGCTGGCGCTATTACCAAGATACAACTTTAGCGGCTCAAGAAGCGGCTTCTGAAAGCTACACTAAAGCAATGGAAAGCTTAGCGGCGAGCGGCGCTCAAGCTGAAACACAAGTACAAACCTTTATTGAAGCGAACGGCAAAACAGAATACAGCATTCTTGCCGCGCTTCAGTTAGCGAAAGTACAAGTGGAAGCGAACCAATTGGATGAGGCGATCACCCAACTACAATGGGCAAAAGACGCAACTCAAGACCAAGCACTACTTGCGGTTATTAACTTCCGTCTTGCACGTTTACAAGCAGAGCAAGGTGATTTTGATAGCGCAATTGCTCAACTAGCAAACATCACTGATGCTGGTTGGACTGGCCGTGTTGAAGAACTAAAAGGCGACATCTTACTGCGCAAAGGCGACAAAGAAGGTGCGTATGCTGCATACACCGAAGCTCAACAAGCAGGTGATGCAACAGAAGTGCTGAAAATGAAATTGGATGATCTCGCCAAGTAAGGGCTTTTTGGATGAAGAAAATGCTGAACAA
This sequence comes from Vibrio sp. N418, assembly GCF_000222565.1. Classification (NCBI taxonomy): domain Bacteria; kingdom Pseudomonadati; phylum Pseudomonadota; class Gammaproteobacteria; order Vibrionales; family Vibrionaceae; genus Vibrio; species Vibrio sp. N418. Next base: position 40,275 of record NZ_AFWD01000053.1, on the reverse strand, counting down.
GGCATTAACTGCCGTTGCGATTGTCGGTGTGCTAGCCGGTTGTGCGAGTGAAGAAGACACCATCATCATGGCACCAGTGCCGCAAGTTGATAGTGAGTTTACGCCAACCTCAGTGTGGAGTGCTTCAGTAGGAGATGGTGTTGACCAATACTTCTCGAAACTCTCTCCTGAATTTGCTTATGGCAAGGTGTTTGTTGCGAGTCGTGATGGCGTGGTTAAAGCACTCAATCCTGAAAGTGGCGAAACATTATGGCAAGCTGAGCTAGAAGAGGATGTGCCAGCACGTCTTTCTGGTGGCATTACCGCGGCTTACGACAAACTGTTTATCGGCAGTGAAAATGGCGAAGTGATTGCGCTTAACCAAGAGACCGGCGAGCTTATTTGGCGCGTCAGTGTTCAAGGTGAAGTGTTAGCAGCGCCAGTCACGGATGAAAACTTAGTCCTTGTTCATACCAGCGAAGGCTTTTTGCTGGCGCTGAACCAAGTTACTGGTGAGCAACAGTGGGCCATCGGCACGGAAGTGCCTAACCTAACGCTACGTGGTAATAGTACTCCTGTGACCGTTTCTGGCGGCGTATTCTGGGGTACCGCCAATGGTCGTCTTGCGGCGGCAATTGTTCAACGTGGTCAGCTGATTTGGCAACAACCGATTGGTACGCCAAAAGGGGCGACAGAAATCGATCGCATCGTTGATGTTGATGCCTCTCCAGTGGTACTTGGTAGCACCCTATATATTGTCGGTTACAATGGCCAGCTAACGGCGATTGATTTGCGCTCAGGCCAACCGGCCTGGAAACGCAGTTACTCATCGGCGACGGATTTGACCAGCGATGGTCGTAGTTTGTTCGTAGTGACCGATAAAGACCATATTGTTGCTGTTGATGCACGCAGCGGTACGGAGTTATGGAGCAATAAGCAGCTTGAACACCGCTTAGTGACCGCTCCAGAGATTATTGATAACTACCTCGTAGTTGGCGACAGTGAAGGCTACCTTTACTGGCTTGACCGCTCAACGGGTGAGTTTGTTGCACAACAAGAAGTGGACAGCAGCGGCTTTGCTGTACCGCCAGTGCAATTGGATGATGGTTACGTAATTATCACTCGCGATGGCGATGTAAAGAAACTAACGATCAGTCAATAATTTCGTGATATAATTCACATTCGGCTCCTTTCTGGTGACAGATAGGGGCCGTTTTGTTCATATAAAACAAGTGTTTAATCCTGAAATTGTGGTTATAGGTAACTATTTGGTAATGAACTTGGCAATAAGCAAAGTTGCCAGTCGTTACCTATAACTACATAAGAAAAGAATATTGTAGAGGTTGTTATGGTTCCTGTTGTTGCTCTGGTAGGGCGTCCTAACGTAGGTAAGTCTACGTTGTTTAACCGCTTAACTCGCACGCGTGATGCGCTTGTAGCGGACTTCCCTGGCTTAACTCGTGACCGTAAATATGGCCAAGCGAAGCTTGGTGAGCATGATTTCATCGTGATCGATACCGGTGGTATTGATGGCTCGGAAGAAGGTGTAGAAACCAAAATGGCACAACAGTCGTTAGCCGCGATTGATGAAGCCGACGTGGTGCTATTCCTTGTTGATGGTCGCGCGGGCTTAACGCCAGCTGACCAAGCAATTGCAGCGCATTTACGTAAGATTGAAAAACCAGCGATGCTGGTAGTAAACAAAGTTGATGGTATCGACCCTGATGCAGCAAGCGCCGATTTCTGGCAGCTTGGCATGGGTGACATGTACCAAATCGCAGCGGCTCATGGTCGTGGTGTTGGTCAGCTAATTGACCTTGCTTTGAATCCATTCGCTGAAAAAATGATCGAAGATCAAAAGGGCGAAGGTGAAATCGAAGACCTAACTGACTTCATCGATGAAGACGAAGAGAAGCTAGATTACACTGAAGAAGAAGCAGAAGAAGAATTCAAGCGTCTACAAGATCAGCCAATCAAAATGGCAATCATCGGTCGTCCAAACGTAGGTAAATCAACACTAACTAACCGTATTCTTGGTGAAGAACGTGTGGTTGTGTATGACATGCCTGGTACTACTCGTGACTCTATCTACATCCCAATGGAGCGTGATGGTCGTGAATACGTATTGATCGATACGGCAGGTATTCGTCGTCGCAAAAATATCAATGAGACGGTTGAGAAGTTCTCAGTTGTTAAAACATTGAAAGCGATTGAAGATGCCAACGTTGTACTATTGGTTATCGACGCGCGTGAAAACATTTCAGATCAAGACCTAAGCCTACTTGGCTTTGCGCTAAACTCTGGTCGTTCAATCGTACTTGCAGTAAACAAGTGGGATGGTCTAAACAACGACGTGAAAGAGCAAGTGAAGAAAGAGCTTGATCGCCGTTTAGGTTTCGTTGACTTTGCTCGTATCCACTTCATCTCTGCATTGCATGGCACGGGTGTGGGTCACTTGTTTGAATCAGTACAAGAAGCATACAACTCGGCAACGACACGTGTAGGTACTTCTGTTCTGACACGCATCATGAAAAACGCAACCGATGATCACCAACCACCAATGGTACGTGGCCGCCGTGTGAAACTGAAATATGCGCACGCGGGTGGTTACAACCCACCAATCATCGTTATTCACGGTAACCAAGTGAAAGAACTGCCTGATTCATACAAGCGTTTCTTGATGAACTACTACCGTAAATCGCTAGAGATCATGGGTACACCGATCCGTATTCAGTTCCAGAACAGTGAAAACCCGTTCGAAGGCAAAACAACTAAGATGACACTATCTCAAGAGCGTAACCGTAAACGCATGATGAGCATGGTTAAGAATCGTAAAAAATAACGCTCGTTTGATCGTTTAAATAGAAAAGCGCCTACAATAGAGGCGCTTTTTTTATACCTGCACATTTTGTTTGCAACTCAGTTAGGACGTTTAATGTAATGACCGTATCAGTAGTGACCCCTGTAACCGCAACCATGACACAATTTTGCCACCAAACATGGCAATTAGACGCGACAGTTCAACTTGTTGAACGCGAGGATCAGCGTCTGTATCTCGTTACCGATCAAACCCCATTTCATCCAGTTAGCCATATTTGGCCTGATCACCCTGCCGATCGTGGTTTTATCACTATTGGATCGCAACAAATCCCGATCGTCGATTGCCTTGTTGGAGCGGTAGAACTGAGCAGCGGCCAGTTGTGTGTTGATAAGGCTATTACCGTAAAACGTAATGAACCGGGCTGGGTGTTTGTGGTTGTGCATTGTTTAGACGCTAGCGACGAATACACACTCAATGTTGGTGATAAAGTGACCTTGGTAGTCGATAAAGCTTACCAGCAGTCTTTGAGCCGCGGTCACAGCGCAGGACATTTAGCTTTCTTAGCACTCAACAAAGTGCTTTCGACTCAAGGTTACTGGCGTAAAGAGGCAGACCGTAAAGATCCGCACGGCTACAACGATTTCAATAGCTATGCGCAAGAAACCAGTTTTGTCACACCGGATCGATGCCTTGATAGCTACCGCCTAGGTAAGACATTACGTAAGCGTGGTTTGAATAGTGCAGAGATGGTAGAACAACTAATATCCATAGAAGAACTTGTTAATCAACAAGTTAGAGAATGGATTGAATTGTCATCTGCCGTTGAAATGATCTGCGATGGGCAAAACTTAACGGACTCTCGCTACTGGCAGTGTGATCTTGGCGAAACCAATAAAGCCACAATGCCTTGCGGTGGAAGTCATATTAGTAGCCTAACCGATCTGGGAAGCATGCAAGTCACGTTACGAGAAACACAGCCAAATTACATTGAAATGCAGACCGATGTCATTAGAGTGAACAAATAACCACCATGCTTTTATAATATTCTAAAAATGTTAATTTAAAAACCATAAGTAGAGTTTTGTATTGCCTGAAATGCAAATACAGAATATGTAACTTATGCTTTCGGTGTGTGGTTATATAAATGTTCTTTTTGGGGTTGATCGCTGATCAACTTGGATTTAGCCGATGATCTTATAAAGATCATCGTGACCGAATTCGTGCTCTTTGGTCAACGAGAAGCCAGTAATAGTGTGATGTGACGAAGATCAAAGCCGACTCTACGCACTCGATCCACAATACGATCAGTATCAACAAGGAAGCAGTATCATGAACGAAAATCATTGCCCACAATGCGACAACGAGCTGCAATGGCAAGGTCACTACCATTGTATGCAGTGCGATGTGGATTTCAAAAAAGTAGCATTTTGTCCTGACTGTGACAGCCAGTTAGAGAAACTGCAGGCGTGTGGGGCGGCCAACTATTTTTGCCACAGTGAGAGTTGCAACGAACTTAAATCAAAGTCACGCGTTCGTTTTGAGTTTCAAAAGCAGGCGTAGAAAAGAAGTTAACGGCGTAAGCAGAGAACAGTTTGAGCTGATTTAGTCGCCGCTGACAAAGTTGTCGCGGCATGATTGAAATCAGTAACTAAAATTGGCTTCGATTAGCCAGTAGGGTCAAGCATCGATTTAGATAGAGACTAATTTACGGTAGAACGAACTTCGCCATTAGCCAAACGGGTGACCAGAGTGTCGCCCGTTTTTACATCGGTAGTAGATTGAACCACTTGGCCTTGCGCGTCTTGAGTAATTGAATAGCCACGCTTTAAGGTAGCTAGAGGGCTAACAGTATCAAGCTTCTCGGCAGCAATAGCGAGTTGATGACGCGTATTAAGCAGTCTTCTATCCATGGCATCCAACAACTTCTGTTCGACACGAGCGAGCGTTGCTTGTTGTAAGCTTAAACGTTTAGCCGGTGAATGCAGTTGCAAGCGATGTAATTGTCGTTCCACTTTCTGCTGATGCAGAGCGGTGAATCGTTGCATTGCACGTTGTAAACGGCCATCAAGTTCATCAAGCTGTTGGCTCTGACGCTGCAATTGCTGGCTAGGGTGCTGCCTTTCAAGACGATGCTGAAGACGGTTAACTTGCTGCTTTTGTTGCGACAGATAGTGGCGCCATGCACCAAACAGCTTTTGCTCACGTCCGGCGATGCCTTGAGCTTTGTGGCTATTATCACGGCTAACCAATTCAGCAGCAGCTGAAGGGGTAGGGGCACGCATATCGGCGACAAAGTCTGCGATCGTCACATCGATCTCATGACCAACGGCACTGATGATCGGGATCTGACTCGCTGCGATCGTACGGGCAACGATTTCATTGTTAAAGCACCACAGATCTTCTAATGAGCCGCCACCACGACCCACGATCAAGACATCACACTCGTTACGGGCATTAGCACGGCCAATCGCTTGAGCGATTTGAATCGCTGCTTCTTCGCCTTGTACCATGGTTGGGTAAATCACCACGGGCAGAGAAGGATCACGACGCTTTAACACATCTAAGATGTCGAATAGGGCTGCACCTGTTTTCGAGGTGATAACGCCAACGCACTTAGGGTGCTCAGGTAAGATTTGCTTGCTGGTTTGGGCAAACAATCCTTCACTGGCCAACTTCATCTTCAGTTCTTCAAATTGTTGTTGTAAGCGACCGTCACCTTCAGGCTGCATGCTTTCGATGATTAATTGATAATCACCACGCGGTTCATACAGAGAGAGACGAGCTTTAACTAAAACTTGATTGCCATTGGTAGGCTTGAAACTGACATGACGATTGTTGCCACGGAACATGGCGCATTTTACTTGGGCGCGGGAATCTTTAAGTGTGAGATACCAGTGGCCAGAGACAGGTGCAGAGAAGTTGGAAATCTCGCCAACTAACCAGACAATCCCCATTTCATTTTCGAGTAATAAGCGAACTTCGGCATTTAGACGAGAAACAGTGAAGATGTTTTGATTGGTCAGAGATGACACAGCTAAATTCCGTGGGCGTGGGTATGGAAGTTAGCGGCAATATAATACATAGCAAGGGGGTAAATGCAAGAAAAAAATTAAAAAAATTAGTGGTCAAGCGTATGCGTTGACCGTATAATCCCACCGCAATATCTAATCCAAATGCAACGAGTCACCCTGACGAATTGCCCTCATTATGCGAAACGATGAGACTGGATTGTTTTTTTTACTCCTCTAATTGTGAGATATTGCAAATGCTAAGAATTGCCAAAGAAGCGCTGACATTCGATGACGTACTACTCGTGCCAGCTCACTCCACTGTTCTCCCAAACACAGCTGATCTTCGCACTCAGCTAACGAAAAACATTTCTCTGAACATCCCAATGATTTCTGCGTCTATGGACACAGTAACAGAAGCTCGCCTAGCGATTGCCCTAGCGCAAGAAGGCGGTATTGGTTTTATTCACAAGAACATGTCTATCGAGCAACAAGCTGAGATGGTTCACCAAGTGAAAATCTTCGAAGCGGGCGTTGTTACTCACCCTGTAACGGTACACCCAGATGCAACAATTGCAGATGTGGTTGAATTAACAAGAAAACACGGTTTTGCTGGTTTCCCTGTTGTTACTGAGAGCAACGAGCTTGTTGGTATCATCACTGGTCGTGATGTGCGCTTTGTTACTGACTTAAGTAAGAAAGTAAATGTAGTAATGACACCGAAAGAGCGTCTAGCTTCTGTTAAAGAAGGTGCATCTCGTGAAGAAGTTCAAGAGAAAATGCACAGCGCTCGTGTTGAAAAAGTATTGGTAGTGAACGACGAGTTCCAACTAACCGGTATGATCACCGCAAAAGACTTCCACAAAGCAGAAACTAAGCCGAATGCATGTAAAGATGCGCAAGGTCGTCTACGTGTAGGTGCTGCAGTTGGCGCAGGCGCAGGTAACGAAGAGCGTGTTCAAGCGCTAGTTGAAGCGGGTGTTGACGTTCTACTTATCGACTCATCTCATGGTCACTCAGAAGGTGTTCTAAATCGTATCCGCGAAACTCGCGCAGCATTCCCAGATCTAGACATCATCGGCGGTAACGTAGCAACAGGCGCTGGTGCTAAAGCACTGATTGAAGCGGGTGTTAGCGCAGTGAAAGTGGGCATTGGCCCAGGTTCAATCTGTACTACTCGTATCGTAACGGGCGTCGGTGTTCCTCAAGTTACTGCGATTGCTGATGCAGCAGAAGTGGCAAATGAATACGGCATCCCAGTTATTGCTGATGGCGGCATCCGTTTCTCTGGTGATATCTGTAAAGCAATCGCAGCGGGCGCATCATGTGTAATGGTTGGCTCAATGTTCGCAGGTACTGAAGAAGCACCGGGCGAAGTGATTCTTTACAACGGTCGTTCATACAAATCTTACCGCGGCATGGGTTCACTAGGCGCGATGTCACAAGGTTCTTCAGATCGTTACTTCCAATCTGATAACGCAGCAGACAAGCTAGTTCCAGAAGGTATCGAAGGTCGTATCGCATACAAAGGTCATTTGAAAGAGATCGTTCACCAACAAATGGGTGGTCTACGTTCAAGCATGGGTCTAACTGGCTCAGCAACGATCGAAGCAATGCGTACTAAAGCAGAATTTGTTCGTATCTCAGGTGCAGGTATGGCTGAATCTCACGTACACGACGTTCAGATCACTAAGGAAGCGCCAAACTACCGTCGAGGTTAATTCTTTCGATAGAATTTATCTTACGTAAACGTTTGCTTTTTCCTTGAAGCATTAATGTGAGGCGGGTAAACTCGCCTCCGTTGTAATAACTCAGCTTATAAGACTGCCCAAAATGACAAAAAATATTCATGACCAACGTATTCTGATTCTGGACTTCGGTTCTCAGTACACTCAGCTAGTAGCGCGCCGTGTTCGTGAGATCGGTGTTTACTGTGAGCTATGGAGCTGGGATGTAGAAGAAGCGGATATTCGTGAATTCAATCCAGATGGCATCATCCTATCTGGTGGCCCTGAGAGTGTGACTGAAGCAAACTCTCCACGAGCTCCTCAATATGTATTCGACTCTGGTGTCCCTGTATTTGGTGTATGTTACGGCATGCAGACCATGGCTGAACAACTTGGCGGTAAAGTAGCAGGTTCTACTGAGCGCGAATTTGGTTACGCTGCAGTACAAGTGACGGGCGAATCAGCACTGTTCGCAGGCCTTGAAGCGACACAAGATGTTTGGATGAGCCACGGTGACAAAGTTATCGAGATCCCATCTGACTTCACCAAGATCGCACAGACAGACACTTGTCCTTATGCTGCGATGGCAAACGAAGAGAAGAAATACTACGGCGTTCAGTTCCACCCAGAAGTAACGCACACTAAAAACGGCCTTAAGATGCTAGAAAACTTCGTACTAAATGTATGTGGTTGTGAGCGTCTATGGACTTCAGAATCAATCATTGAAGACGCGGTTGCTCGTATTAAAGAGCAAGTGGGTGACGATGAAGTGATTCTTGGTCTATCTGGCGGTGTTGACTCTTCTGTTGTGGCAATGCTTGCGCACCGCGCAATCGGCGACAAGCTAACGTGTGTATTCGTTGATAACGGTCTACTACGTTTAAATGAAGGCCAGCAAGTGATGGAGATGTTTGGTGATCAGTTTGGTCTAAACATCATTAAAGTTGACGCAGAAGAGCGTTTCCTTAAAGCACTTGAAGGCGTATCTGAGCCAGAAGCAAAACGTAAGATCATCGGTCACGTTTTCGTTGATATCTTTGATGAAGAATCGAAGAAACTGACCAATGCTAAATGGCTAGCACAGGGTACGATCTACCCAGATGTTATCGAATCAGCGGCGTCTAAGACAGGCAAAGCACACGTGATCAAATCTCACCATAACGTAGGCGGTTTGCCAGACGATATGGAAATGGGCTTGGTTGAGCCACTACGTGAGCTATTTAAAGATGAAGTGCGTAAGATCGGTCTAGAGCTAGGCTTACCTTACAACATGCTTTACCGCCATCCATTCCCAGGACCAGGCCTTGGTGTTCGTGTTCTTGGTGAAGTGAAAAAAGAGTACTGTGACTTGCTACGTCGTGCTGATGCTATCTTCATTGAAGAGCTTCACGCAGCGGATCTTTACAACAAAGTATCGCAAGCATTTACGGTATTCCTACCAGTACGTTCTGTAGGCGTAATGGGTGATGGCCGTAAATACGATTGGGTTGTATCGCTACGTGCGGTAGAAACCATCGACTTTATGACGGCTCATTGGGCGCACCTACCATACGACTTCCTAGGTAAGGTTTCTAACCGTATCATCAACGAAGTAGACGGTATTTCACGCGTGGTTTACGATATTTCAGGTAAGCCACCAGCGACGATCGAGTGGGAATAATTTCCGCTTAATTGACCAAGTTAAGAACCAGCCTTAGGGCTGGTTTTTTTTCGTCTTAATCTCCTCATTCTCGATAATTCAAACCAATATAAACTTTTGCATTAGAATTGATATACAACACATTAAGTTGCATGTATATTCGATTTTTATGACTAATTATTTTGATTGGATTTTGCTATGGAACAGCCGGGAATCATCTCTCTTCTACCAATTATCGTTACTCTGGTGCTGGCATTAACCACCCGCAATGTCGTTTTAGGACTGTTTGCAGGTGTGATTAGTGGCGTGGCAATGTTGGAAGGTACTTTCGTAAAAACGGGCTTACTCGACTCTTTTGGTGCCTTGATGAAGAGTTACCTTCTTCCTCAATTGACCGACAGCTATAACGCCGGCGTGATATTGCTACTGGTCTTTATTGGTGGCTTTGTCGCCTTGATGGAAAAATCAGGGGGTGGTGTTGCCTTTGCCGAGCGCGTGACTAAATTAGTGGCCAACAAGTGCCAAGCTCAGCTTTCTGCATGGTTAGGCGGCATTGTTATCTTCTTTTCTGACCTTGGTACACCGCTTATTGTTGGCCCGGTATTCAGACCACTGTTTGATAAACTTAAAATATCGCGTCAGAAGCTCGCTTTTATTATCGATTCAACCTCTTCTCCTGTCGCCATCCTTGTGCCGTTTATCGGTTGGGGGGTCTACATCATGGGATTGATTCAAAAAGAGTTTACTCAGTTAAGTGTCGGCATGAGTGATTGGGATGCCTTTATCGGGGCGATTCCGTATCAATTTTATGCCTTTTTAGCGATTGCGATCATTCCAATTATTTCCATTTTTAAGCTCGATTTTGGTCCTATGGCCCAAGCAGAAAAGCAAGCTGAGCAAGGCATTATTAGCCAACCGATTGAGCAAGAACAACATCAGCCTTTTACGCATAAAAATGCAAAGTCGTCTTTTGTTTGGGCGCCGCTGATGGTGATGTTAGTGGTATTGTGCTCAATGCTTATTCCACAAGGTTTTCCATTTCAAAAAGTCGCGGGTTCCACCTTTAGAGCAGCACTGTCTACCGCTTACCTTTTTGCAGCTTTTACGCTTATTAGCTTAATGGCCTTTTATAGTGTGAGAAAAATCGCTGATAGCATCCAAATCTATTTGAAAGGGATGTCAGGAATGATGTCTGTCGCAGTCATCTTGATCTTGGCTTGGTCCCTTAGCTCTGTCGGCAAAGAGCTGGGTGCTGCCGCGTACATTGCTGAGCAAGCACAAGCAGGATTCCCTCACTGGTTATTGCCTTCCATTGCCTTCTTGCTTGCGGCGATTATCTCTTTTGCTACCGGTTCATCATGGGGCACCTTTGCGATTATGATGCCGCTGGTTATTCCAACGGCGGTAGCCATTGATGCGCCGTTATTGGTTTGTATTGGTGCGGTGCTTTCTGGTGGTCTATTTGGCGATCACTGCTCACCGATTTCAGAAACAACGATTTTGTCATCGACAGGGGCGGCTTGTGAGCAATATGAGCACTTTAGAACACAGCTTCCTTATGCGCTCGTGAATGGTGCGATCGCCCTTGTTGGCTTTTTGTTTGCTGGTATTACCGAATCACCACTGACACTCGTGTTGGCGCTGATGGTGCAATTGGCTCTCTATTTCTTGTTGACCAAAACATCGTTAGGTCAAAAGTTATATCACAGTCATGCTTAAGCAGTGTATCCATTGGTGTATAGCAATGGATCTGTGAACGTTTAATTTTAAGGAGCACTTTTTGCTCCTTTTTCTATCTTACGTAACATATTTTATTAATATATATGTAACTCATTAGTTTTTATTCTAAGCTTGCTCGCAACTTAACGGAGCTATGAATTGGAGTCTCCGCAAGATATAGAATGTTATTCTAGTCTTTTGGAGGTGTTTAATCCTGAGGACTCCAATGAAATGAAAACGATCATAACAGCTAGCGTTTCCATGACCTTAGCGCTCGCCCCTCCAGTTTGGGCAAATATGAATATTCAACCTGATCCGCAAAATCCCACTGGTTATATTGTTGCCAGAGCAGATGTAGAGGCGGTAGAGAACAGCAAAACATCTGATCCCATGTATGCAATCTGGTCACAAGCTCTTACTACAGCCAGTAATACCGTTGTTAATGCTATTGAGCCGGGACGACCAAGTAATCCTGACAATGTAAAAAGAGCAGAGAAGGTATTTCCGTCAGCAGAGTGGGATTATCTCACTCATATGGCGGCCCCTGAATACAGCTATCAGAAGTTTTTGCAAGCGATAGGTAAGTTTCCTGCATTTTGTGCTACGTATACAGATGGTCGTGATTCTGATGCTATTTGTAAAAAATCGATTATTACTGCTTTTGCACATTTTGCCCAAGAAACGGGCGGCCATATTGCCAAGGATAACTATTGGGATAATCCTCTCGGACTTGAAGAGTGGCAACAAGCATTAGTGCATGTTCGAGAAATGGGGTGGTCTGAAGGCCAAGAAGGTTATACGACGGGCTGCGGACAAAATGATTGGCAAAACAGAAAATGGCCGTGTTCTGCAGGGCAAGGCTATTTTGGTCGTGGTGCAAAACAGCTTTCATATCATTTTAACTATGGCGCATTTTCGGAAGCAATGTATGCAGGTGACGCAACAATATTACTTAACAATCCAGCAGCAGTAGCAGACAGTTGGTTAAACTTAGCCTCTGCTATTTGGTTCTTCTTGACGCCACAAGCTCCTAAGCCAGCAATGCTACACGTGATCGATCGAACATGGTCACCTTCACAGCGAGAAATTGATGCTGGAATAGGTTATGGGTTCGGTACCACCATCAACATAATTAATGGTGGTATTGAGTGTGGAGAGCAGAATAAAGATAAAGGTCAGCCAGTTAATCGCATTAAGTATTGGGAAGGCTTATCAGCTCATTATCAAATTCCACTTGAGGCTGACGAAGTGAATACCTGTTGGCAACAAACGCCGTATGGGAGTATTAACCTTGAAGGGGCGACGGATGTGCTTTACACCAATTGGGATGGCAACTGGCAATATTTTTCTGATCGCCCGGAAGGTTATTCGTTTGAATGCCAGTTAGTCGGCTATCAAACGGCTTATTCCGCTTTAGTTAAAGGTGACTATGAAAAATGTGTCACTAATTTCTATCAGTCACATGCCAGTTGGCCTGAAGTGAGAGTGGTGGATAAACTTGATCCTCTTCCTGTTGATCCTCCTGGTACTGTTCCCGCGTGGAATGCAACGACTGTTTACCAAGGAGGGGAACAAGTGAGTTACCAGAATGCCGTTTATGAAGCGAAATGGTGGACACAAGGAAATGAACCAAGCAAAGGGGACCCATGGAAATTTATATCGGCAATTCCTTAGTGATAATTTTGCTGAATAGTAATTTGCTCTAAATGATAAATTTGCACCTGTAATTGCACAAAATAACTACAATTGCAGGTGTTTTCTTGCTCGAAAGATGGCTATGTTAATGATTGCTAGAGTATTCGTCTTATTGCTTATTTGTGTAATCTAAGTTTTCGTTACTCGCTTCTTGTGTTTAATTGGGTGTACCTTAAAATTCGCGCGTAATTTTTATAAACATTTTTGAAAGGTACGCGCCAATGTCAACTAAACTGGCTAACCCAGCCCCACTAGGCCTAATGGGTTTCGGTATGACAACTATCCTGCTTAACATCCATAACGCAGGCTTTTTTCCAATCGATTCAATGATCCTAGCAATGGGTATCTTCTACGGTGGCCTTGGCCAAGTTCTTGTTGGTATGATGTGCTTTAAGCGTGGCGACACCTTTGGTACCACTGCTTTCACTTCTTACGGTCTTTTCTGGCTGACTCTTGTGGGTATTCTTGTAATGCCTAACATGGGCCTTGCTCCAAGCCCAGCAAGCTTCATGGGTTGGTACCTAGCACTTTGGGGTATCTTCACTGGCTTCATGTTTATCGGTTCTCTTTGCTACCCAGTGGCAAAACAAGTGGTATTCGGCTCTCTAACGATCCTATTCTTCCTACTTGCAGCACGTGATTTCACTGGTAGCTCACTGATCGGCACTATCGCTGGTATTGAAGGTATCTTCTGTGGCGCTAGCGCAATCTACTTCGCAATGGCACAAGTGCTAAACAACGAGTTCGGTCGCGTAGTACTGCCAGTTGGTGAAAAGCGTATCAAGCCAATCGTTGCTGCTGAGCAAGTGGCTGCTTAATCGCGCTATTGTTCTACAACGATAAAAGAAAAGGGTTAGCCAATGGCTAACCCTTTTTTGTACCAATCAGATAAGCATGAGTCGCTTATGTCGATTGGAACATACACCGCTTTTTCTTATTGTGGTGAGGTTTGTGAGACGACCTCGGTCTTATCTTCGTCGATCGGGTTATGCCCTGTTTTACGACGATAGCGCTCTTCCCAATAATGAGCACCTTTGATGCCCAATTTTAACGGGTTGAACGTATATTCTGTTACGCCTTGCTTCTGTTGCTCTTCATAATCTTTCAGCGCCTTTAGTGCAGGTTTAGATAGGAAGAAGATGATCAAAATACCGACGATATTGAGCCATGCCATCAGGCCGACCCCAACATCACCCATCGCCCAGGCTAGATTGGCCGTTTTTACCGAACCGTAGAATACCGATGCGATGATCACCAGCTTGAGGATGAACATCAGACCGCTCACTTTGAAAGTGCGACGGATGTAGGCAATATTGGTTTCAGCAATGTAGTAGTAAGCCAGAACGGTGGTAAACGAGAAGAAGAACAGCGCTAAAGCAATAAACGGTTTGCCGATCCCCGGTAGCGCGCTTTCAATCGCCATTTGGGTAAAGACTGGGCCATTGGCACTAATATCGGCCGCAAGGTGCTGTACTAGGAATGCGCCTTCGCCTGCGCCATGAACGTTATATGCGCCAGTGATTAGAATCATAAACGCAGTGGCTGAACAAACTAATAATGTATCTATATAGATTGAGAAAGCTTGCACTAAACCTTGTTGAGCTGGGTGTTCCACGTTTGCCGCTGCGGCTGCATGAGGGCCCGTACCTTGGCCCGCTTCATTAGAGTACACCCCACGTTTTACCCCCCAACCAATTGCGGCACCAAAGCCTGCCATTGGTGTAAAGGCATCGCCAACGATCATTGAGAAGATGCGTGGCACTTCGCTGATGTTCAGCAGAATAATCACAAAGGCGGTGATGATGTAAGCCAGCGCCATAAAAGGCACAACAACCTGAGTGAAGTGAGCAATCCGTTTTACGCCACCAAAGATAATGAAGGCTAAAATGATCGAGATAACTGTGCCGGTAAAGATTTTGGCAAAACTAAAGGTGCCGACAGCGGTTTCAATCATCTCACCACTACCAAACGCCGCTTCAACCGCATTACCAATGCTGTTTGACTGTACGCCAGGTAATAACACACCACAGGCAAAAATTGTGGCAATCGCAAAGATCCATGCATACCAACGTTGTCCCATGGCTTTTTCGATGTAATAAGCCGGGCCACCACGGAATTCACCGTTATCTTCTTCTTTATAGATTTGGGCAAGTGTCGATTCAGCGTAGGCTGTTGCTGCGCCAAAAAACGCCACCATCCACATCCAAAACACCGCGCCGGGGCCACCAAAGCCAATGGCAGCGGCAACGCCAGCAATATTACCAGTACCTACACGGCCAGAAAGTGAAACCGCAAGCGCTTGGAAGGAGGAAATGCCTTTGTCAGAACTTTTACCGGAAAGGAGCAAGCGCCACATTTCAAAGAAATGGCGAACTTGGACAAATCGTGTAGTGATTGAGTAAAACAAGCCGGCACCTAGGCATAAATAAATTAGTGCGGGGCTCCAAATGATTCCATTCAGAAAATCAACGAAAGACTGCATAAGTAGTTTCCCTGTTACTTATTGGTTTATTTACTTTATTTATCGTGTCGACAAATATTAACCTTTATGTAAGTTATTTGTTAAATAAAACCTGCTTTAATTGTGATGTGCGTGATATAGAGCACAAGAAACCATGTCGTTATTACTTTTTGGCGTTTAAACGTAAGTAAGCTGGGATTATTGATGGGATCGTTGGTCAGCGAGCTTGTTGCTAGATGAAAAGTAGGGGGATTTAGCGAGATCGGGCTAGTGTACTTCGCTGGAAACGGCAGTCATCATCAGTGATTCGTTTCATAGACGAAACCAAAGAGCAGACAAAAATCAGCCTTTGGCTTTAATTTCACCGACTCGCCTCAAATCTCTTAGCGTTGTTGCTTTATTCGCCAATCGGAAAGGCGCATTATCATTTTATAGTGAGTAAACAAACGGCGGGCGAGTTACTCAGCACGCGAAACAATCAATCAATATCATGGATGAGTTATGAAAGACGAAACACTAGCGATTCACTTTGGTTATGAAACCGAGCCGACCACCAAATCAGTCGCAACCCCGATTTATCAGACTGTCGCGTATGAATTTGATAGCGCACAGCATGGCGCCGATCTGTTTAACCTTGAAGTTCCAGGTAACATCTATACCCGTATTATGAACCCGACTAATGACGTTTTAGAGAAACGCATAGCGGCATTAGAAGGGGGGATTGCTGGTTTAGTGGTGAGCGCGGGGAGCGCGGCAATCAACTATGCGATTTTAACCTTGGCTGAAGCGGGCGATAATATCGTTTCGACTCCGCAGCTGTATGGCGGTACTTACACCTTGTTTGCTCACATGCTACCAAAGCAAGGCATTGAAGTGCGTTTCGCCAAAGACGATAAACCGGAAAGTTTAGCGGAATTGATCGATGAAAATACCAAGGCGGTTTATTGCGAAAGCATAGGCAACCCGGCGGGTAATATTATCGATCTTGAACGCGTCGCCGCAGTGGCGCACGCGCAGGGTGTACCTGTGATTGTCGATAACACCGTAGCAACCCCTGCTTTGTGTAAGCCGATTGAGTTTGGCGCTGACATCGTGGTGCACTCGCTCACCAAATACGTCGGTGGCCATGGTACGACATTAGGCGGTGCGATCATTGATGCTGGCACCTTTCCTTGGGCGGAGCACAAAGAACGTTTCCCGGTCATGAATCAACCTGAGCCTTCTTATCATGGCGTGGTGTATACCGAGGCATTTGGTCCTGCGGCATTTATTGGTCGGGCACGTACCGTGCCGCTGCGTAATACAGGCGCTGCACTATCACCAATGAATGCGTTTATGTTAATGCAAGGGTTAGAAACCTTATCGCTGCGTATGGAGCGCCATACCGAGAATGCGTTGAAAGTCGCGCAATACTTACAGCAGCATGAAAAAGTCAGTTGGGTCAGTTACGCAGGTTTAGCGGACTCGCCATTCTACCCATTGGCTGAAAAGTACATGCAAGGCAAGCCGTCGGCGATTTTGTCGTTTGGTCTTAAAGATGGCTATGACGCTGGCGTGCGATTCTATGATGCGCTGCAAATCTTTAAGCGCTTGGTCAATATTGGTGACGCGAAATCACTTGCCTGCCACCCTGCTTCAACGACGCATCGCCAGATGAGCACCGAAGAGCAAGCCAAGGCGGGCGTCTACCCTGAAATGATTCGCCTATCGGTTGGCATTGAGCATATCGATGACATTCTTGATGATTTAGATCAGGCACTTAGAGCGTAATCGTTTTCCTAGTTGTTTTTGTATTTTTTTAGGCACCTTATGGGTGCCTTTATTTTTATTTACAGCAGTGATGAGAGTTTTTGGCCTATGATGATCTAAATACTATCCATGCTTAAAAATAAGGAAACAACAATGGCAGGATTAAGTTTACTGACCCTACTCGATGATATTGCTTCCGTGCTTGATGATGTTGCCTTGATGTCTAAAGTCGCGGCAAAGAAAACCGCCGGTGTGTTAGGGGATGATTTGGCGTTAAACGCGCAGCAAGTTTCTGGCGTGCGTGCCGAGCGAGAAATTCCGGTGGTGTGGGGCGTAGCGAAAGGTTCTTTTCGCAATAAATTGATCCTTGTGCCAGCGGCGCTGCTGATAAGCTCTATCGCCCCGTGGTTGATTACGCCACTGTTACTGATTGGTGGCTTGTTCTTGTGTTTTGAAGGGGCAGAGAAAGTGCATGAGAAGTTTTTCCATCATGCAAGCTCAACAGAACAAGCAGAGCATAAAGCTGAAATCGAACCCTCGGCCGAAGATCTTAGCGATTACGAGCAGAAGAAAATTAAAGGGGCGATTCGCACCGATTTTATCCTCTCGGCTGAGATTATTGTGATTGCGCTGGGCACAGTGCAAGGACATCCATTCCTGACTCAAGTATTGGTGATGAGTTTGATCGCTATCTTGATGACCATTGGCGTATATGGCTTGGTGGCCGGCATCGTGAAGATGGATGACTTAGGCTTTTATCTGCAACGTAAAAGCGGCGGTCAGGGGGTATTAGGTACTATCGGTGATGGGTTGGTGGCAATGGCTCCCAAGCTAATGAAGATCTTAACCGTTGTCGGCACCATTGCGATGTTTTTAGTTGGGGGCGGCATCGTGGTGCACAGTTTGCCATTTGTGCATCATGGCTTGGTCAGTGTGGTGAATGTGTTGCCAGTGATCCCTTATGTCACGCCGACTTATTCGGTGATGGGTAACGGCATTATTGGCCTTGTGAGCGGGTTTATTATCCTCGCTATCATGACGTTTTACCATTCGCTACGCGGTGCAAAATAGAGAAGGGAATAAGAGCTGATGTCGCATGAAGAGTAAAAAGATCATCATGATCCTAAAGCTCATAAATGATTGAATAGCTGATATTTTCATTTATTAAAAACGAATGTAAAACAATTCTGGTTTGTAAGAGGGAGCTTACAAACCACTCGCAATTTGCAACCTTAGACTTGCACTATCTCGATAGAATCGTTGTTGGAAAAGTACCTCACAACAACAGATGGACATGAATTATGATAGACAGTCTAAAAAGTGGTTTATCAAAGCTTTCCTCAATCGGCAAAGCGTTGATGTTACCTATCTCAATCCTACCTGCCGCAGGCCTATTGTTGGCTTTCGGCGCAAAACTCGACATGCCGCTGATGATGCGCGCTGGCGGGGTCATCTTTGATAACCTAGCACTGCTGTTCGCAGTTGGTGCGGCGGTGGGTCTAACCAAAGAATCCGGTATCGCAGCATTAGCAGCCATTGTTGGTATGGTGGTAATGAATGCGACTATGGGCGTTGCGCTGGGCATTACCCCAGAAATGGCGATGTCAGGTGGCCGTTACGCGATGGTGATGGGTATTCCTACCCTACAAACAGGCGTATTTGGTGGCTTGATCGCTGGTATTCTCGCCGCAACCATGTATCAGAAGTTCTTTGATACCAAACTGCCAGATTTCCTCGGTTTCTTCGCCGGTAAACGCTTCGTTCCTATTGTTACCGCTTTTGCTGCGTTTCTTATCGGCCTTGTTCTGCCTTATGTTTGGTCTTACATCCAATCGGGTATTGATGCACTGTCGCACATGGCAAACGGTGGCAATATGTACCTCTCTACCTTTATCTATGGTTTTATGGAACGCGCTTTGATCCCAGTGGGTTTGCATCATATTTTCTATAGTCCTTACTGGTTCTCGTTTGGTGAATACACCACGGCGGCAGGTACCGTGGTTAATGGCGACCACACCATTTGGTTCAAAATGTTGGAAGATGGCGTGAAAGACTTTTCTACCGAGCAGTATGTGGATGCCGGTAAATTCCTTTCAGGTAACTTTGCTATCTACATGTTTGCTTTTCCAGCGGCATGTTTGGCGATGTACCACGAAGCCAAAGATAAGAACAAAAAAATCGCGGCGGGTATTTTGGGCTCGGCGGCGCTGACTTCATTTGTTACCGGTATTACTGAGCCAGTTGAGTTCGCCTTTATCTTTGTCGCGCCAGTGCTGTATATCTTCTCCGCGATCATGGCTGGGGTTTCTTATGCTGTGACCTATGCGTTAGATGTGCACATTGGTAAAACCTTCTCTGCGGGCATTATCGATTTCATCTCATTCGGTATATTGCCGGGTATGGATGGCTTCAAAACTAACTGGGTCAACGTGTTAATTTGGGGCCCATGTATGGCGGCTATTTATTACACCGTCTTCCGATTTGCGATCCGTAAATTCAATCTAAAAACCGTTGGTCGTGAAGATACAGAACGCAAAGAGATCACGTTAGAAAACGATGAACTGGCGGCGGAGATTACTAAGTTGCTGGGTGGTCGAGGCAACATCACAACCGTTGGCGCCTGTATTACTCGTCTGCGTTTAGAAGTCAAAGATGTGTCCATCATTGATGAAGAGGGCATTACGGCTCTGGGTGCAATGGGCGTGATTAAAGTGGGTAAGCATGGCGTACAAATTATCCTCGGTGCACGCGCTCAATTTGTGGCAGATTGCATGAATGGCGGTGCTAGTGGTCATCAGCCTGCGACCGCCTAACACCAATTAGGCCAAGTTAATGGGCAAAGGTTACGCGCCGTCCATTGTAATTTGATCATTGCTTCCCTTTGAATGCTCCTCCCCCTTTTCAAACATCAAAAGGAAACAAGCAATGATAGAGAGTGCCAGCGATGGCGCTCTTTTTTTGTCTTCATTCCCTACTCAATACATTCTCTACTCAATGTTCATGTTCTACTCAATGATCGCGTGATAGCCTTTGCTGCGCAGTTGCTCGGCAAACTGCGCTTTAACGTTAGTTTCACCATGGATTAAGTGGATTGCTTTCGGTGGCGTCGGAATACCTTGAATAAAACCCAGTAGATCCGCTTGGTCAGCGTGTGCGGAATAGCCCGACATGGTATGAACTTGAGCGTTAATCTCGACAGTTTGCTCATCAATGGTGACTTGCTTGTCACCATTTTGGATGGCCCAACCCAATGTGTTTTGCGCTTGGTAGCCGACTAACAGTACATCGGTGCGCTCATCCGCGAGTAGAGCCTTTAAATAATCCATAATGCGTCCACCTTGGCACATACCCGAAGCGGCAACGACTATCGCCGCTTCGCCTGTTGACGCAAGGCGATTGACTAAGCGTTGATGAGTACGATGATCTTCGACCGTGATGCATTGCTTAAAGGCCAGTGGATGACGTTGTTCTATTAGGCGCTCTTTCGCTTCTTTTCCCCATAGTGCTTTAAAGCGGCGATAAGATTTGGTCACCTTTTGCGCCATCGGTGAATCGAGAATGATTGGCAAGGTCGCTTCAATTTTTTGCTGGTGGATTAACTGCTCAATATCGAACAACAACTCTTGTGTTCGCCCAACACTAAAGGCGGGAATTAAAATCGCGCCACCATCAGCCAGAGAACGCTCAATAATAGCCAACAAGCGCTGAGAGCGAGTTTGAATATCTTCATGAGTTTTACCGCCATAGGTAGATTCAATCAGTAAATAATCCGCTCTAGGTGGCGCAACCGGATCGGGTAGCAGTGGTGTATTGCATGGGCCTAAATCACCGGAGAAAACCACCACTTCTTGATTGGGCAGCAACACTTCAATATAAGCGGATCCCAGAATATGGCCAGCATGTTGAAAGCGTGCTTTGAGCGGCTCGGTTTCTTTAGATGCAGATAGATGGTTGCTGGAAGAGGAAGCTAAGGCGGGGAGCGTAAACCACTGGTTATAAGCTTGAGGACGCAGTAAACGCGAAATATGGCGTAGAACTCGTTCTGTTTTTTTACTCGATAATCCCAATTGTAATTTCAGACTATCTTCTAACATTAAAGGCACCATTTCGGCAGTGGCTTCGGTGCAATAAATTGGTTGTTTAAAGCCCTTTGCCAATAACCAAGGCAATCGGCCGATGTGATCAATGTGAGCGTGGGTCAGTAACAGAGCTTGGATATGTTGGGTGGCAAACTCCACCTCCAATGGGCGTTTATCTTGGCCTTGAAACAAACCACAATCGACGAGAATTGCTTGCCCATCCACTTGTAATTCATGGCAAGAACCTGTCACCGTATCTTTACCCCCGTGGTGAATAAATTTCATACCTTGCCCTCCCAAAAGATGAATATAGCAAGCCTTTGATATCGAAGGCTATCCACCAAACTGCCTTGATTATATAGCTTACACAACTGTATCTGCGTTAAATGTGAAGCAGTAAAAATAATCATGATGTAAGCGAAAAACCGTCGTTGATTTTTCCTAGAGATACGAGAAGGAAGAAACGAGAGATGAGATACGAGAGATGAGAAATGAGGCGCGAGAATAGTTCTGATCTCATGCGGTATTACTCGATGAGGTGACGACAGGATGAGTTGTTATTTTTGGATACCATATCACGTTTCATATCATTACTTGTGTAACAGGATGTGACGGATTTTCAGTAATTAACAGCTAAAGTCCTTTTATTACAGTGGCTTAATTCCAATTAATGAATATGATGCTTTTGATAAAAACATTGTTGTTCAAAAAATGTCCGCTGCAATGGTATTTCTGACGCAGCTCACTCTTTCACCTAAGAAATATGCTACGACGGCAAAAAATATTGTGAGAAAAGTTCGTCGTAATACACAAGCGTTCAAAAACCCATGGTTGAGAAGTAAAGCACCACTCCATGGGTCAGCACTAAAAAAATAAATTCAGAAAGGTTGTCTATTTTTATCGTTGGAGATGAAATGAAAAATAATAACAACAGCTCGCCATCTTGGCTTACGAGCTTATCTTTACGTACATTATTGCTGTTGCCAGTAGGGATATCGTTACTGGCTTCTGCCGTTGTTTCTTGTTTGATCTTAGTTTTTTTAGAAGAGATGAAACATGGGGTTGAGTATTCAACATCACGCGCTGAACGCGCGGAATCTGCAGCGATGCTGGATAACAATTGGAACAATATCCGCGTTCACACCCGCGATATGATGATGGCCGATACCGACCAATTACGATCAGAACTGATTGGTATTGAGAGTAAAGTTAAAGAGACTCAAGATCTTATCACTAGCCAGTTTATTGCTAATCCTTCGATGTCACAAAGCACCAAAGATGATATGCAACGTGTGCTGGAGAATATGAATGGTTACTCAAAGACGTTGACGACGACGGTTGAGCAGTATGAATTGATCCATGAACAGTGGTGGACGCATACGCCGAATATGTGGGCGCCATTATTCGCCATGGTGAATGAGGTGATGGAATACGCAGAAGTTAACGATGATCTCGATGTTGCGGTGTGGCAAAAGCAAGGCGAGCAGTTGGTTAAAAATCTAGACAGTTACTATTCAAGTATGTCGATGAATGTCTTCATGCGTGTTGATGTAAGCCGTGATCAGACACTTGGTTACCTAACCAATGCCGGAAAAATATTAGATGAGTTTGACTGGTTACCTGCGGTGAAAAACTTTAAAGACACCACTTTCCAAGGGTATATCACTTCAACGGATGTTATTTTTGCCGCGCTAGAAGCCGATAAGCAAGCAACCACGACTCGTGTTGAATTTGCTGGTGATATTCGCAGTGCGATTGTCACTGTGATTGAGCGCAACATGCAAATGCTAGGTGAAGCGAACAATACCTCGCTCGCCACGATCAACAAGGTTATCTCAGTTCAAGTGATCTCTTGGATTGTAGCGGCGTTAGTGTCGATTGCTTTCTGTATCTATCTAGTGCGCCACTTTATTCAGATCTTCGGTCAACTGACGGTCACGTTGCAATCGATGGCCAATAAAGATTTCTCAACCAGAACGCACATTAAAGGTAAAAATGAATTAGCTCGTCTTGCAATGAACGCCGATGAAACCGTCGTGTCGATCAGCCGTGTTATTGATGAAGTGCGTGGGCAGGGCGCTGAAGTCTCAGCCAGCTCAACACAGTTGGCGGCGGTAATGGTGCAAAGCTCTGCCAATGCCCAAGAGCAAAACCTCCAAGTACAACAAATAGCCGCAGCCGTGACCGAAATGTCAACGTCGGCGGGGATTGTGGCCGAGTCAGCGAAACAGACTGAATCGCGTGCGATTATGGCTTACAGCGCGTGTGAAGAAGGTCAATCGTTAGCACAAGAAAATAGCCAACGCGCGAATGATCTAACCGCGCAACTGGGTGAAACCGCGGTGGTGGTCGATAACCTTAAACAGCGTTGTCACAGCATCAGCGAAGTGGCGGAAGTGATCAGTGCCATTTCAGATCAAACCAACTTGCTGGCACTAAACGCTGCAATTGAAGCGGCGCGCGCGGGTGAACTAGGCCGTGGCTTTGCCGTGGTTGCCGATGAAGTTCGCTCACTGGCAGGCAAAACGCAAAACTCGACCGAGCACATCAAATCGATTATCGAAGAGTTACAACGCCAATCGGATACAGCGCAAATTACCGTACAAAGCTGCTTAGAGAAAGTAGACGAAGTGCGTGAAGCATCGAGTGTCGTCGTTGATAAAATTTCGGCAACCCAGCAAGCGGTGGCTGAGATAAATGATAGCTCGACAGAAATGTCGGTGGCGGCAGAGCAGCAATCAAAAGCGTCAGAAGAGATCAGTGAATCGCTGCATGGCATCAAAGACACCATTGCACAGAACATGGCTGGTATTGATGAATCAAGCCAAGCATCGAACTTCTTGTCTGAGTTGGCAGAGCGTCAAAGCAGTCGTTTGAAAGAGTTCCAGCTAGCAGCGATAAACAGCTAAGTTCGACAAAAAAGCCGCTAACGTTTGAGTTAGCGGCTTATTTCTTTACGGCTGTTTGGCTTGGGTAAAGCCGCCATATAAATCGGTCCGACGATGACGTAAGTTAGTCACCGACCCTTCAGTATTAAGCTGCTTGAGTTTAGTTAAATCCACATCGGCAAAAATGATCATCTCAGTATTGGCATTGGCTTCGTTTAAGGTCGCATCATGTGGGAAGTAGATATCCGACGGTGAGAATACCGCCGATTGGGCATATTGAATATCAACGTTATCCACGCGTGGTAAATTCCCCACACTGCCACCAATTGCCACATAACACTCATTTTCGATCGCTCGAGCTTGTGAGCAAATACGTACTCGTTGGTAACCATTTTTGGTGTCGGTCCAAAATGGCACAAAGATGATTTGTACCCCTTCTTCGGCCATCATACGACCAAGTTCAGGAAACTCACTGTCGTAGCAGATTAGAATGCCCACCTTGCCTGCGTCGGTATCAAATACCATCACTTTATTGCCGCCGTCGATCACCCAATCTTTCTCTTCGTGCGGCGTAATGTGCACCTTGTATTGCGCATCAATCTGGCCATCACGTTGTAGTAAATAGGCAACGTTGTACAGCTTATCATCTTCAATCACCGGCATACTGCCAGCGATAATGTTGATGTTGTAGGTTACCGCCATTTGCGAGAATCGATATTTGATTTCCTCGCTAAAGCTGGCCAGAAAACGAATCGCTTCTACCGAGTTTTGATCTTTTTGTAGCCCCATTAATGGCGCATTGAAGAACTCCGGGAAGAGGGCAAAGTCGGCTTTGTAGTTCGCCAGCGACGAGATGAAAAATTCCGCTTGGTCGAGCAGATCTTCCAAATCATTCATCGCACGCATTTGCCACTGCACCACACCGATACGCACTAAGGTTTTTTCAACATCGTGGACAGATTGCACATCTTCTTCGTAGAAGAAGTTATCCCACTCCAACAGTGTCGCGTAGCCCTTAGATGCATCATCTTCAGGGAGGTAATTGCGCATGATGCGTTTTACATCAAAGCCGTTCGCCAGTTGAAAAGAGAGGATCGGATCATGTAACTCGCGGCGTTTTACCTTATCAATATAATCCGCCACGCTCACTTCATTGGCATGCTCGTGGTAATGCGGAATACGCCCACCGGCCAGAATGGCTTTAAAGTTCATGCTACGACACAACTCTTTACGTGCATCATAAAGTCGGCGACCTAAGCGCAAACCGCGATAATCAGGGTGAACGAAAACATCCAAGCCATACATGGCATCACCCGTCACTTGGTTTTGAATGACATTGTTTTCGTTAATGATATCGGTATAGAGATGGGGGAGAGAAAAACGGTTGTAATCGACCTTAATCGTCAGCGCTGCGCCAACAATTTTGCCATTATCTTCAATGCATATTTGCCCATCGGGAAACTGATGGATTAAATCCATGATGGTTAAACGTGGCCAAGAGCCCCCCACATCATGAAAAACTAAATCCATTAACTGAGCCAATTCAGGGTAATCGGTCGGTTCTATCGTTCGTAGTGAAAGCTTTGGCGAATTGCCGTCCATATCAGGTCATCCATTTTACCGTTTCATAGAGTATGGCTGAGAATGCCATAAATAGAATAGAGCAGATATATCGGTGACTCACAGTTTTAAAGCGTCGCCGTAAGCTTTCACGGGTTAATGGTGTGCTTGAAGTGTCGCTAGGGTTTAAGCGTCGAAAACCTCCTTATAGGAGGTCTTGGGCAGGTATTTATTTTTGTCGCACAATTTTTTGTCGCGCAATCAGATGACGACAGCTCGTTACATCAAATCACGCATCAAGGTTTCATACTCATCATTGGCATTGTCGACCAGAGTTGAGAGTTCCAACCCATCTCCGGTGGCTAAACTTAACTGCCACGGCAAGGTTTGTTCTTTACCACAAACATGAATTGCGCCTTGGCTGCATTTAAAAGAGAGATCATCAAACTGGGTGGTATGACGTTCGTTCAGCTCGATAATTTCGACATCAAGTTGACCAATGGGATTCACTTCAATACGCGCATGCAGGTTAGGGTTATTGGACAAACAGTATTTTCTTTCAATGGCAATCATGACGGCCTCCTTTCGTTAATGATGCTTAGCGCATTAACAGTGTAGACAAGCGAGAGCGGTTGTTGAGCGAAATAAGCTAAAAATTGCTCAGGGGAAAATCAGGCCGCCTTTGCCTTGCCAATGAACGCGAAAGTAGGTGAATGAAAAGCTTGGGAAAAAAGCAAAGCTATCTTTCGCAGATTTTGTGAATTGCATCGCTTAATTCTGCGTAATTTATCTACTGTTTTCTCGATAGTGTAGCTAATATCGCTGGCATATTTGTCGTTCAATATTGAGTTGTGTACATAGGTAAAGGTATGAAAATAATAACGAAAACCCTAATGGCCAGCTGCATTGCTTGTGCATGTGCCAGTCTGCCCGTATTGGCTGCTGAAAAAGTCGATCTGATCATCACTAATGCCCAAATCCTACCCATGGATGGTCAACAACGTATCATCGATGACGGTGCGATTGTGGTGAAAGGCAATAAGATTGTTGCCCTAGGTGAGATGAAGATTGCCAGTCAATATGAGGCGAAACGTACCATTGATGCTGGTGGTGATATCGTCATGCCGGGCATGATCAACACACACAACCACATCCCAATGGTCGCGTTTCGTGGCTTGGGAGAAAACGGGGTTGAGAACCGTCTGATCAACTTTATGTTCCCGCTTGAAAAAGAGATGCTTTCGCGTGATTTGATTCGTACCGCCTCTCGTCATGCGGCGATGGAATTAGCATTGTCTGGTGTTACGCTGATCACCGATATGTATTACCACGAAGATGAAGTGGCGAAATCGGTCGCCGAAGTCGGTATTCGCGGCGTACTAGGTGAGACGGTGATTGGTTTTCCAGTCGTCGATGCCAAACAGCCTTATGGTGGCCTTGAGTACGCAGAAAAATTCATTGATGAGTGGAAAGATCACCCATTAATTACCCCAGCGGTTGCCCCTCATGCCCCTTACACTGTTTCAGCTGAATGGCTGATCAAAGCCAAAGATCTCGCGGTAGAAAAACAAGTCCCTTTGCTCACACACCTAGCAGAATTTACTTGGGAAGAGTCAAAAACCGATGCCTTCTCTGAGCAAATGCAGCCAGGTCAATCGGTCATTGAGTATTTGGATTCGATCGGCTTTTTGGTGGACAACTTAGTCGCGGCCCACGTAAACCATCTTGACGAGCAAGATATGGCACTGCTCAAGAAACACGGCGTGGGGATTGCTCATAACCCGAAAGCCAATACCAAAGGCAACAATGGCTATTCGCCATCATGGGATATGGTCAATAAAGGCTTGGATGTGGGATTAGGCACTGATGGGCCGATGTCATCGAATCAAATAGATATCATCAATGTGATGGGTTACGCCGCGGTGGTTGCGCGTACCAACCATGGTGATAATGCTAAATTTACCCCCTATGAGCTGGTGGAATTGGCCACGATTGGTGGGGCACGTGTACTGGATATGGATGATGAAATTGGCTCGCTAGAAGTGGGCAAAAAAGCCGATATCGTTATCGTGGATACTGATGCACCAAACACCCAGCCAAACTACGATCCCCTTGCGACTCTCGCGTTTTCGGCTTATCCACAAAACGTCACACACACCATTGTTGATGGCAAAGTGATTGTAGCCGACGGTAAGCTAACCACGGTATCGCAACAAGCCCACGATAAAGAGTGGCTACCGGTGACAAAGAAAGTGGGCGAGTTTGCCAAAACACTCAACTAAAGAATAGGTTAGGTTATCGACCAATAAAATACGGTGATTGGCAAAAGTCGAGCCAATCACCGAAGATGCTATTTTTTCTGGTGAACACCGATATTGAGCGCATCATTACTGCCGAGGGCTTGGTAAGGGCGCAAGCCAAACATGGGCATAATGGAGTAAATATGATCGAAAAGATCCGCCTGAACACCTTCGTAAACCGCCCAATCGACATTGTTACTAAAAGCATAAACCTGTAACGGTATTCCCTCAGAAGTTGGTTGTAACTGGCGCACCATGATTAGCATGTATTGGTGAATATCTTTATTGGCACGCAGATAAGCGGTGAGGTAAGCTCGGAACATGCCTAAATTAGTAATGTGACGCTGATTGGCGACGTCTTTATCTTCTTCATCCAACTCATCGTTGAACTCATTTATGTCGCGCAATTTCTCATAAATATATTGGCGTAGAATACGAATCTTCTTCATCTCTTCCACTTCATCTGCACTCATAAAACGGATTGAGGTGACGTCAATATTCACTGAGCGTTCAATGCGGCGGCCGCCAGAATCAGACATGCCTTGCCAGTTGATAAACGCATTTTGCACTAATGCATAAGCAGGCAGCATGCTCACGGTATTATCAAAGTTTCTCACTTTCACCGTGGTGAGCGAGATCTCTTCAACCGTACCATTGGCGCCATAGGCATTCATTTGAATCCAATCGTTCAAGCTGATCATTCGGTTAGCCGAAAGCTGAATACCCGCGACAAAGCCCAATATGGTGTCTTTAAACACCAGCATGACAAAGCCCGTCGCCACCCCTAAACCCGATAAGAAAATAATCGGCGACTCATTGGCAAGAATAGAAACGAACACGACTAAGCCAATAAAGAAGGTGAACAGCTTGATCAGCTGAACAAAGCTTTTGATCGGCATCTTACGGGTAATGCCTTTAAAGGTGGCAATGTCGTTGAGGGCATCTAAAATCGCGAAGATAATCCACACGATCATAAATAAAACCAATGCGCCTAACAGGCGATCAATAATGCCGGAAAGAATGGTGTAGTGCCCAACGGCAATCGGCAGCAAGACATCTAATACCAGAAGGGGAATAAGTAGCGATATTTTTCCTAGCAAGTCGTATTTGGCTAAACTTTCAGCCAGCGGTTTGTTGGTCTTTTGCAATACATTTTTGACTGAGCGAACGATTAAGTGGTGGGTGATTAAATAGCTCACCCCAGCGACGGCAAGCACGACCAGTGCAAACGCAGTGGTTAACTCAACCCCATAGGGATCGCTGTTAATGCCAACATTAGCCAATTTGGTCGCAATGTAATCGCGAATATGGTGCTCAAGCAAAATAGCATCCTCTATTGTTGTTATTGGTCTAGGAGGGAAAAAGCCCTGCACTCGATGCGATCATCCAAGCGCAAACAAAGCTGTTTTAAAAGTGTAGCTCTAATGCTAACAGACTCACCTGATTTTTGCGTGAGTGTTTGATTGAAATGATTTTTTGTGTGGTCTTAGTCGGGATGGCAAAGAAAGACCAGCGCTAGGCATAGCCTTTCTAAACGAATCGTTGTAAATGCTCAGTTTCTGTTGCGTGTATTAAGGTTGTCCCTCGGCGGATTGATCGTCTTCGGTCAGTAATGTGTTTAAGCGCTGAAACAGAAAGTCCACATCGGTTTGTAAGTCAAGAATGTGCATTTTCTTATGGCAGTTTGGGCAAAGCGCAATGGTATTATGGGGGTATCATCCCCACCACGAGATAACCAATGGATATGATGAGTCTCTAAATAAGGTACGCCTTTGGGGGTTGAGAAGGGTGCTGGTGTTATACAAAGCTGGCAAATGCCATTTGCTAGTCTTTTGGCATGTTCAGTTACCCAGACATTTCGTTCGTAAATGGTTGCTGTTGATTTGGTAACACTTGTCTTTCGTTTTGACTGATAGGCTCGGCGTGCAAGCTCCGCATCGCTTAACTTTTTAGCTCTCTTTTCCTTGATTTGATAAACATGCTGCCTGTCTTCTTCACCAACGAAATGCGCTCCGGATTTTAGTTGTAAAGGAAAGACGTAAACTAACCGAGACTGCCCTGCTTGATCGGGCTGGTATTCACTGTATGGCTTTGCAACTAAGGTAACTTGTCCCGCGTAGGTGTACTGTTTGTCTCGAAACACTTCAAAAAGATGCACCTTTACGTTATTGGTTTGCGAATTAGCGAGTGTTTTATTTTGTGCGAAATCTAAGCTCTGATCGCCAGTCGTTCCCATCCCGGTGTAGTGGATAATGTCATTTTCCCATCGGTCATCGTAGATAGAGTTGTAAAGTAAAGCAGTGGTTATAATATCCACTGCTTTTAGGAGGAATTTGATTTTAATTATATCTTCTTACCCACTCAGGCTCATCAAGGCCAACTCGTGACAGGCTTCCACTATATTCCTCTATAATCTTTTGAGCGTACATATCCTTTAATTCAACAACAAACTCAAAAGCTTCTGGTATTTTATCTGAATAGTGAGTTGGATAAAAAAATCGATTACCGTTTTCTAAAATTGATTGTACATTGCCATAATCAGAACCGTTAAATTTTACAGTTCTAAGAGCAAATGTCCCTTTATTAACCTTAAGTTTTATACCTGTTGGAGTGAGAAAATCAAACGATGCATCCTTGACTACTGTCAAAGATAAAAATAGAAAACGCCTGTTACTTCCTGTATATAACCTAACCGAGTCACATCGTTGCTGAATACAAACGTAATACTGACTATCGGTATTGCTTTTCACTACTGTACCAAGAGATAGGCTGGGTGCATAATTATCACCGATTAAAATATTCCTGTGCTGACACAAATTTGCGAAATTTTGATTTATTTCATTATAATTCTCATCTTCAGTAAATAAGGTTATAGCAAATTTAGCTGCTAATAGTTCTATTTTCTTTTTTGACACGTTCTGAGTTAACTGACTTTGAACAAAATTACTATATTTATCCTCTACAACAGTGTGAGGCTGAAGAAGTTCTATTAGTTTTTTGTGTTCTAACTTGATTTTGATGTCTTCATTTGTGCCATCACTTTTTTTTAAATGAAATTCTCTTTCTTTGATGTTATTGTTTATCCACGATTCGATTAGGTTTATATCGATATATTGATTCAATCCTTTATATCGTAATGTAGACATAAAAGTACTACCCAATAGTTCTACAAGTAACTCGTTAGCATCATGAGTGTTTGGCAACAAAGATTGATGCGCTAGATATGCGGCATCTAGTTTTTGAGAAAACAAGCTTAATATATGATTGAAATTACGCCTTACTTCAGATAATGACTCCATTGCAAAATTTGATAGTAATCCGCAAGTTAATAATGAAAACTGCTCTGAAATAAACTTAGGAAGGTTACTATATGTAACTCGTTTAGTTCTCAATAGGGCTGCATGCTGTCCACCTTCATCGTCTCTATTAGACTTAGCAATAACCATTATTTTACAGAAGCTAGATTTTATTGTGCAACTGTCATTTTTATCAATACTAAAGTCATTTAAGTTGTTTATGACTAGGTGATCGAGTACATCTATGGCTATTTGTTCTAAGTCGGTTTCACCTGTGTATATTAAGAGAAGTTTTACACTATTTTTGCATGACTCATCGCTTAATAGTTGAGTTATTATTTGCTTAGTGTATACCCCTCTCACATCATCGATTTCAGCATCCGCTTCATCATCAATTTCTTCATTAATTGTATTTTCTTCTATTACGATTTGCCAGTCGATTACTGCGACGTCAGCTTTTTTGGCTACAGATATTAATGACTCGATGTCTTGAGTCGATGTCGGCTCATAAACGGCACATACTTTGCCATCTGCAGCAAAGATTTTTGTGATCTCTTTGGCATCAAAGTCATGTTGATCTGCAACTGCAGTATTTTTATATGCCTTATCATCAATGAAAATTATACTTTGTATAAAGTTATTGGTGGCTTTTTCTGATATTTCAGCGAAATTAGTCATTATCATTAACCTTGGAAATCTTAAATGTTACAGTTGAATTATCTCTTGGTTCATCTAGTAATAATCGATATCCTGCAGATTCAAGGACTTCGTTACTAATATGTAGACCCATGCCACGTCCATTATCTTTTCTCGAAAATCCAAGATTGAATATTTTTGATTTATCTTGAATTTTTATGTCTAATCCATTATTGGAAATATATACACTCCCATCTGGATCCGCGTGAAGTCTAATAGTTTTATTACTAATTCCACTTTCATTTAACCAATGAATTGCATTGTCGATTACATTCACAAACACTGGATAAAAAGTAGAACGGTAACCTGTTATAGAAGCTTTAGCAAAACCATTTGTATGTTTGAATACAATGTCATGCCTCTTAAAACGACTTTTAAATAAATCAATAAGAAAGTTTTTTACTTCTAATAATTTTATATCCTCAGAGCGTCGAGATAATCTTCTGTTTAATGGGGTGAATAAGTTCAAATATCCATCTAAATGTTCAAAGTTGACTTTTATGTTTTTATAAACACCATCAAGATCTTCATTCACATCTGACCATGCTTTTAGATCTTTTAAACTGTGTCTTATTGACCTGACTGTGCTATTAAATTCATGATGTATTACACCTACGGCTAGACCTAGTTGACTAAGTTCTACATCAACATTAATTTTTTCTCGGAGGCTATCTAACTCTTCACTAAGAGCTCCGGTTATCTGGTCATTGGTGATGTAGTTGTTTTCTTCATCTTTTTCCCAATATATACCTTCTAATTGTCTGATGATTGTGTCTAGAATGTTGGTGTTTCTTTCTGATATTAGAGTTATTTCATCAGATAGGGCATTTCGTAATGCAACTAAATTAATATCTGGTTCGTCATCGATAGAAACACTTTTAAATTTATTCTTTACATCTCTTATTTGATCATCCAAATCAATCATCAATTCATTTGCAAGTGATTTAACTCTGTTTGATATGTCTATTGCTGAATTGTTGGCGAGTTTTCTTTTTTCGGAGTTTATCTTTCTTGCTTGTTCAGAAATAGCTTCGACAGCTTGCTCTAGTCGCCTTCTTTTATTTATTTCAATATGTAGCTTTGAAATTGTCCCTTCTACTAAATTATCAATTTCACATAGTGACTTTTCAAATATATTGGTGTTTATATCATCATATATTTCAAGATATGTTTCATAATCTTTTTTAAGTTCCCCTTTAATATAGAATCCTCTAGGCGATGGTATAATAATCGACTTTCTATATTCATTGATTTTTTCGCGTGATTTTGATTCTACATCAAGAACTTTTTGCCCGGCAATGATTTCATCCTTTTCAGATGATATGCTTTTAAAATCAAAGCTAATTTCTTTAATTAGAATATCTAATTGTTCGGTAAATGCATTTTCTTTATGAAGTTTAAAAAAAGAATTTAAATTTGATTCAAATCTTGCTTTTCTTTCTTTAGCTTGTTTTTCTCTTTTTTCTAAAGCTTTATAACTTTGGGTTATTTCTGTCTTTTTACTATTCCATAGTTCTGATTTTGGAGAATCTTCGTTTGATGAAAAAAAATCGGCAGCTATTTGTATGAAAAAGTTCTTTAGAATATTTTGCATCTGGCGATAAGCTTTGTTTTCAATAAAGCCTTCTCGTCCTGCTTTTTCTTTGAGGTCTCCGTTATCACTATGAGATATGTTGATAACACCAAACATTCTTCGATAAGAGAAAAAAGCTGAAAACCTAAAGTTTCTTCGTTTCTCAATTTCCAAGTAATCATAATCAGAGTCACCATAAGGCAATATCCTTATGTTGTCTTTATATATATAAAGCCCTCCAAACTTATCAGCTTTAGCTTTAATTATTGCGTGATTTTCAGGGTCCAAAATTGATTCAACTTTTCTACCTTGTATATACGCAAAATTAATTGTGAAGGGGCCACACTTAGTTGGTTTGAAGTTGTTTTCCGGCCAGTTAACAATATGGTCAAATGTCTTCTCATGGTAAATTTTTACCATTCCTTTGAACTGCCCAAACTCGTCGAACTTTCCTTCAAAATGATGATCTGCTTTTTCAAAGTCTTCTACTAGAAAGAAATGATCTCTATCAATTATATCAATGTATTTTTCTTCATCATATCTATAATCTCTGAAAATAATATTTAAGGTTGGCTTAGGATGTTCAGGTGTCATCGTGTTGTGGAAACCCATTAACATCTTTTCTATTTTTGTAGCTTCTTTTCCTTTATTTGAACCATCAATATCATTGTTAATAATAGGGTCTATGGATGATACGTAGAAAAAAGTCCCACTATTATCTATATCAGTAACGTCATATTTACCAACCAATTTCTTATTTAAGTCTTCTGGAGATAGATTGAAATTAGCTAGTGTTTCTTGTAATGACTTGTACTCATTTTCTGAAAGGTCCCCACGATCCTTTAAGGAATCAATAGAAGCACTAACTTCAGATTTCATTGAGTTTATATTCTTTAGGTTTGGCAATGCTTCAAACGTCTGTATAGGGATTGGTATGTCTTCGAGGTTTAGTCCCGGTATTTCAAATAGCTGCCAATGAATAAGGGCTGCGGTAATTCTATCTTGTCCTTTAGCCTTTGTTATAATTAGAACTAATCGCCCGATTGAAGCTATTGCTAATCTACCAATTCCTTTTTCACCCATAGGAATGCGATATGATTTATTGGGATCTATACGAGGTTCTAGAGACTTTTTGTGATTGACTTTTGATTCTGTACCTAAAGTTAACCAACGTTCTTCAAAGTCTTCTTTAGTCATTCCAATACCATCATCCCTAAGGATAAATAGATCTTTAGAACGAAAATAGTCGATATCGACTTTGTCAGCATACGCATCATGGGAGTTTTTTAGGAGTTCATTAATTGCTGTGGGAATTCCAGCGATTTGCTGGCGACCTAGCAAGTCTAATGCTCTAGCTCGTGTTTTAAAAGTGGCCATAAACTAATCTCATGCTACCGAATACTGTAGGTAACTAGTTAATTATAAAAAAAAGAGCCTATATAATAGGCTCTTTCATTATTCCATTCCATTCATAATCGCAGATATGAGCTTATGCCCAAGAATTGTGGGAACTGCGTTGCCAATTTGCTTGGCTTGCTCAGTGGTACTACCGGTAAAAATATAACTATCAGGGAATGTTTGAAAGCGAGCTGCATGACGTAATGTGAAGCCGTGGTCTTTCCAAGGATGCACAAAGCGACCTTTCGATGGGTTGTTGCAACCAGTCGTCATGGTGTTTGAAGGAGTATGAATTATCACTCTACCGTATACATCTTTATGGCCACCATAACCATTGGCATGGCATTTTAGCTCAAACTCTGGGTCAGCATCCATTCGGCTACCATTCAAACGAGTAGACTTAAAACGTCTTTGCATTTTTTCGGTAGGTTTCATGTGAACATTACAAGGGTCATCTTCGCCTACAGGGTCACCCGTCTCTAAGCCTTGGAGTAACGTTCTAGCTTCGGTATCAGATAACTTTGTATATGGTCGAAAGTGTTTTTCTATATACTGTTCAATTAATCGAGCAGTGAGTGGTTCAAATACCACTGAGCTAGTTCGCCATGTAGGAAAACCTTGTTTTGCTTCCCTTGAAGTTGGCGAAAAATACTCTTGTGCTGGAGGAAACGTTAAATTGTCACGATTAACATTATCCCGTACGCCTAATATAAATGCCCGTTTACGATTTTGTGGGGCGCCATAGTCTTTCGCGTTTAATGTATCGCAGAAGTGAATTACGTAACCATTATCTTCAGCCAGTTGCTTGAATTTTTCTAGGTAAGAGGCATGCTTTTTCCAGAACAATCCTGCAACGTTTTCAACAAGAAATGCTTTCGGTTGAAACTCTTCAACGAAGTCGTAATAGCGCAATAAGAGTTTATTACGAGGATCATCAACACCTGCATTTTTTATTCTGTGGCTTGAAAAGCCTTGGCATGGTGGGCCACCAAGGATTAACTCCAATTGACCTCTTCTGAGACCAAGTTCTTCCCTTAGCATTAATGGGTCTATCTTTAATATGTCGCCATTTAACAGCTTGGTCGGTTGGTTAAGCCTTTCAATTATATTCTTTTGGTAGGTTCGAGCAGCAGATGAATCTAGTTCGATAGCGGCTAATACATCAAGGCCTGCTTGATGCGCGGCTAAACTAAAACCACCAGCACCTGCGAATAAATCAATTGCACTCATATACCCAAAAAACCTAACTATAGTTTGAAGGCGTCATTTTACCGATATAATTGTAGAAAGCTAATTTATGGGCCTAAAAGCGAATTAAACAAGCATTCTGTGTTAACAGCGTTAAATTGATTACGTCTTAAACTCAAATGATCAGAGGAGGACAGGGGGGCAAGTACATTTTCTTGACCTGTCTTCCGGCTTAAATATAAAAAGGGCCAACTCTTGCGAGTTGGCCCTTTCCAAACGTTTGGTGGAGCTGGCGGGAGTTGAACCCGCGTCCGAAAACCTTTCATCATTGGTACTACATGCTTAGTCGATCTTTAATTTCACCACCCACCTGCGAACCGACACGCTAGTAAATGGCTATCCTGAATTATAATTCGAACTTCATCTCTCAGGCGGGAGAATCCGATCTAGCTAGTTTGGGTTTGACTCTTTGTTGTTCCCCGTCTTACAAGCGGAAGCTAGGGCAAAGAGGCTCTTGGCAGGTTATTAAGCTGCTAGTGCGTAGTTTTCGTCGTTTGCGACTATTTTTTTGCGGTTTATTAACGAGGCCTACCGCACCTCGGCATGCACCTCAGACTTCTGAATTCCCGTCGAATCCTAAATCAGCCCCAAGTGTTTGAAGCATAGTATCAGAAAAGCTAGGCCTGTCTAGTACTCTGCGTCTAAGTGGTCAAGTTTAACGCAATGAACTCTTCATTACGCGCGATTTCTCACGAGCCCAATCTTTTTCTTTTTGATCAGTACGTTTGTCATGAAGTTTTTTACCCTTGGCTACGCCAATCTTAATCTTCACCCAAGAGTGAGACCAGTAAAGTGCGAGTGCCGCCAAAGTCATACCTTCACGGTTGATTCTGCCAGTTAGGTTATCGAGTTCACGGCGGCTCATTAGGAGCTTACGAACGCGAGTAGGGTTCGCGACAACGTGAGTCGATGCTTGATTAAGAGGAGTGATCGTCATTCCGCTGACAAAGGCTTCACCGTCACGCATATACACATAGCTTTCTGCGATATTAGCTTTACCTTGGCGAAGGGCTTTCACTTCCCAGCCTTGTAGCTCCAAGCCAGCTTCAATTTCATCATCAATGAAGTATTCGTGGCGAGCTTTCTTGTTAAGCGCGATGGTATTGCTACCCGCTTTTTGTTTTGTTTTTTTCTTTGCCATAATAGCTGCATTATACGGTGCACAGTGGGGTTAGCATATCCCTTTATTTGCGCTCACCGCAAATAAAAGTAAAATTGCTACGAACATACGTTTTGAATGTTCGTCTTGAGGAGATTATATGAAGCAAGTCAGCCGTTCTGCGTTGGTATCATTTAGTGCAGAGCAGATGTTTGATCTGGTGAACGATGTGGCTCGTTACCCAGAGTTTTTACCCGGATGTTCTGGATCGCGCATTCTTGAATCAAGCGTGTCGGGTATGGTTGCTTCGGTCGATGTTTCTAAAGCCGGAATAAGCAAAACCTTTACCACGTCTAATGAGTTAGTCGCAGGTGAGGCAATTTTGATGAGCTTGGTTGATGGCCCGTTTAAAACCCTGAAAGGGGGGTGGTTCTTCACTCCGTTAGATGAGCAAGCCTGCAAAGTGGAACTTAAACTTGAGTTTGAGTTTTCGAGTAAGATGATTGAAATTGCTTTTGGTAAAATATTCAATGAGTTGACCGGTAATATGGTGAGTTCATTTACCAAACGTGCCAAACAGGTGTACGAGTGTTATGAGTATTGAGTCGGAAATGATCCACGTTGAGGTGGTTTACGCACTGCCACAAGAGCAGCGTGTGTTCACGCTTGTGGTGAATAAGTCGATGATCGTTGAAGATATTATCGCGCAATCTGGCGTGTTAGAGCTTTATCCTGAGATCGATTTAAAACAGAACAAGGTGGGTGTATTTAGCCGTAATGTTCGTTTAGATGCTTTAGTTCGTGATGGCGATCGTATTGAGATTTATCGCCCATTACTTGCGGATCCTAAAGAGATCCGTCGTAAGCGTGCTGAGCAAGCAAAGGCGTCGGGCGTTGCAGACCCAGTGACAGGTGGCAAACCAAACTTGATGCGTAAAACAGATTAATTCCCATCTGTTTCAAGACGACGTGACAAATAAAAAAGCTCGCCAATGGCGAGCTTTTTAGATTCTACGGTTTGGTTAGTTGATGCTTTCAAAAAAAGCGCCGCTAACTGGGAAGTCTCCAGTTACTTCAACTAGGCGTCCTTGGTCGTCAAAGTTTGCGATCAAGTCATGCTGGATTGGAGCGTCATGGCCCTTCGTATGAAGGTAAATGTAATACCAAGTGTTCGGGTATCCATTTTCGACCAGCATTGGCGAACCTAGCACGTAACGTACCTGTTCTTTACTCATACCAAACTTTAATTGATCTACCGCTGATTGCTCGACGTAGTTACCTTGGTTGATATCAATACGATAAACCAATTTTTCTAATAGTGAACAACCCGTCAGCATTGTCATGGCGAGCGGTACTATGATAAGCCACTTTTTCAATTGCATACTCAAATTCTTGTAACTATCCATTTTAAACTGCGCTGATAATAAACAAGCTTGGCCTTAATGTAAAAAACTCATCTTGTTTTGAATAAGTTCAGACCGTGATTTTTGAGTTAGGTTGCAAAGTCGATACGTATTTTACGAAAAAACTGCGATTAAGCGGCAATCAGTAGTTCACGAGCATTGGCCAGTGTTGATTCAGTGATCTGGCTGCCGCCAAGCAATCGCGCCAATTCTGCGACGCGTTTTTCTTCACATAGCGGGTGCATTTGCGTTTCGGTTTTGCCTGCTTTGGTCTGTTTAGCAACAAATAGCTGCTGGTGGCCACAACCGGCAACTTGCGGTAAGTGGGTAACACACATTACTTGAGTCGATTCACCCAATTTACGCAGCATTTTGCCCACCACGGCCGCTGTTGGGCCGCTGATACCCACATCAACTTCATCGAAAATTAGGCTTGGTGTATCCACTTTTTGCGCGGTGATCACTTGGATAGCCAATGAAATACGCGACAGTTCACCACCAGAGGCGACTTTGGCGATTGGTTGCATCGGTTGCCCCGGGTTGGTTGAAACCACAAAGCAGACGCTATCTAGGCCTAATGGTGATGGGTGCGCACCTTGGCTATTCACGTCTATGCTGAATTGCGCTTTTTCCATGCTCAGTTCGTGCATGCTGGCGGTAATCAATTTATTCAGCTCTTTGGCATAACGGCAACGAGATTTACTGAGTTTTTCGGCGCTGGCACCAAAGGCTTGATATTTGGTTTCGACATCTTGTGCAAGCTCTTCGAGTTTTTCATCTGAGCAATCAAGCTGTTCGATTTGCGCGAGCAAATCTTGGTGATGGCGGTAGAGCTCGTCAGGCAACACGTGGTGTTTGCGTGAAATCGACATCACTTTTGAAAAACGCTCTTCGACAAAAGCCATACGCGCGGGATCAACATCAATGCTGTCAAGGTAGCTACGCAGTTCGTTGTTGGTCTCTTCTATCTGGATGATCGCTTCTGACAGCATGTTAGGCAGCTCTGCCAATTGCTCGTCAAGTTCTGCCAGTTGGATTAGGGACTGATTGGCTGATTGCAAAATACTAAGCGCATTAATTTCTTCGCCTTCGTATATAAGTTCGATGGCTTGCTGACAGGTACTGGCAAGATCGCCGCTATTGGACAGTCGTTTATGTTCTTGTTCGAGTTGTTCATATTCTTCCTCGCCAAGAGAGAGTTCGTTAAGCTCTTTAATTTGGTATTCAAGTAACTGCTTTTGCGCCTGATTTTGCGCGCTGTTTTCACGTAGTTGCTTGAGGCTGTTATCCGCCTGACGCCAAGTTTGGTAAGCGTTGCGGGTGTTTTTCAGCAAGTTAAGGTGTCCGGCGTATTGATCAAGCATCGCCAACTGATAATCACTTTTCATCAACTGGTGGTGTGCGTGTTGGCCGTGGATATTAATCAGCAATTGCCCAAGAGATTTGAGTTGCGAAAGGGGAACCGGGCTGCCGTTAATAAACGCGCGCGAGCGACCATCTTTGGTAATGGTGCGGCGCAATATGCAGTCATTGCCATCTAACAGTTCGTTATCTTCTAGCCAGCGCATGGCATGGACGTTGTTCTCCAATGAAAAAGCCGCACTCACTTCGGTTTTTTCTTCACCTTGTCGCACCATGCCTGCTTCAGCGCGACCGCCAAGACAAAGGCCAAGTGCATCAATAGCGATAGATTTACCCGCACCCGTTTCACCGGTGATGGTGGTCATTCCTTTGGAGAGCTCTAGCTGCAAAGATTTAACAATAGCGAAATTATTAACACTTAGATGAGCCAGCATTTTGATTACCTGTTTAAATGAACAATACTGTATATAACGTCAGTATATACTGTTTCTTTATACAGTAAAGTCACTGGTGAAAAAATTTTTGTGAACAAGATCAGGATGCTGTGAAAAGAGAGCAGAGATGCGGGAGTCGAG
>NZ_AFWD01000054.1:0-78449 GCF_000222565.1 Vibrio sp. N418 | reverse complement strand
TTGTTAAAGAGCGTTCTTCTTTGTGACTCACATCACTTCGGAAGAGGCGGTCATTTTAGCGAGTTAAAGTTTAGTGTCAACCACTTTTTTCAAACTTTTTTTCAAGCAATTTGCTTGGCTAAGTAACCGTACCAACTCGACTCTCGTTTCTTTAGAACCGTCGCCGTGTCAGTGAGGTCGCATTATAGAGATCGGCGTCACGTTGGCAAGTCCTTTTTAGTGTTTTTTTTGATTTTTTTGTTGTTTGGGTGTTTTCTAATCAAAGATGGCTATTTCTTCAACTCTTCTATGGCTAAAAGTGCCATATTTCTCTTTTAAGGAGTAACAATGACAGCATTACGTAGCTATAAAGGTATTGCTCCCGCTATCG
Organism: Vibrio sp. N418; assembly: GCF_000222565.1. Taxonomy (NCBI): domain Bacteria; kingdom Pseudomonadati; phylum Pseudomonadota; class Gammaproteobacteria; order Vibrionales; family Vibrionaceae; genus Vibrio; species Vibrio sp. N418. The sequence goes on along the minus strand of NZ_AFWD01000054.1, from coordinate 78,079 downwards.
GTGAGCGTGTTTATATCGATAGTAGCTCAGTTTTGGTCGGGGATATCTCGATTGGTGATGATTCCAGTATCTGGCCACTCGTGGCTGCGCGGGGCGATGTGAACCATATTCATATTGGCCAACGCACCAATGTACAAGATGGCAGCGTATTGCATGTTACCCATAAAAATAGTGAGAACCCGAATGGCTACCCTCTTATTATTGGTAACGATGTGACAATTGGTCATAAAGTAATGCTACATGGTTGTACGATTGAAGATCGCGTTCTTGTTGGGATGGGCGCAATTGTTCTTGATGGCGCAGTGATTCAAAAAGAAGTGATGATTGGTGCAGGAAGTTTGGTCCCTCCCGGCAAGGTGCTCGAGAGTGGTTACTTGTATGTTGGCAGCCCTGTAAAGCAAGCGCGCCTTTTGCATGAGAAAGAACGCGCCTTTTTACAGAAGTCAGCGGACAACTATGTACAGAATAAAGAGGACTACCTTCATAACGTGGTAGAAATCAGTTAACCACTTCAATTTTCCCTTGAGGGTTAAATTCTTCCTCTTCTATTAATGCTTCAGCCAGCTCTTCAAGATCAAAACGGTATTGAGCAAAAACCTCTAATGCTTGCTGGCTGTTAGCAATACTCTGACCTGATAGTCGCTCTAACTCAACTTGGCTAATCAGACACTCAATCAATGCACCGGATTGCTGAGCAGGAAACACGATCGCTTGCTGCTCATCATCCCAAGTTTGGATATCAGGGAAGAGAATGGATTGATTCATTATATACCTTCTAGGTTTTTTCTCAGTTCACGTAGGATTTGCTTTGTTCCGGGTCTTAGCCCGCGCCACAACATAAAGCTTTCTGCCGCTTGGCCGACCAACATACCCAAACCATCATAGACACAAGTCGCACCTTGCTCGAGCGCCCACTGATTGAACGTCGTTTTGCCTTGGCCGTACATCATGTCATAGACACTGCTATGAGAAGCAAAGATTTGTGATGATATTGCTGGTAACTCACCACTCAAGCTGGCTGATGTTGAATTGATGATCACATCAAAGGCTTGATCAATCTCTTCCATTGCGGCTGCGACTACATTGCCATAAGGCTGGAACATTTGCGCTAATTGCTCTGCTTTACTAAAAGTACGATTACTAATAACCAGCTGGCTTGGTTGTTGATCAAGTAATGGCTTAATCACACCGCGCGCCGCACCACCAGCACCAATAATAAGGATACGAGCGTCTTTTAGTGGCACTTGATATTGCAATAAGTCTTGGACTAGCCCTTCACCATCAGTATTGTCACCTAGGATAATGCCGTCATCTAACTTCTTAAGTGTATTAACCGCACCGGCTAGTTGAGCACGTTCCGTCAACCGGTCAGCAAACAAATAAGCCGCTTCCTTAAAAGGTACCGTCACGTTACAACCTCGCCCTCTGTCGGCAAAGAAGGCTTGTGCGCTCTCATTGAATCCATCGACGGGAGCAAGCTCGGCGGTATAGGTTAACGGTTGATTGGTTTGGCGAGCAAACAAGGTATGAATAAACGGTGATTTACTGTGGCCGATTGGGTTGCCGAAAACGGCATAGCGATCAATTTGCTGAGTCATGTCCTTACTACCAGAAATTAAAAAGGGTCTATCAAGACCCTATCACTATCTATATATAGAGGGAAGAACTACCACTGTCGTGGTTTGAGGTAGTGATCGTAGAGTTGTGCTTCTGGCGATCCCGCTTCTGGTTGGTAGCCATATTCCCAACGCGCCAATGGCGGCATCGACATTAATATCGATTCAGTTCTTCCACCACTTTGTAAACCAAACAAAGTGCCACGATCGCACACAAGGTTAAACTCCACATAACGGCCACGACGATAAAGTTGGAACTGACGCTCACGCTCGCCATACCCGGTCGCCTTCCTACGTTCAACAATCGGCAGATAAGCTTGCGTATATCCCGCCCCAATGGTTTTCATGTAGTTAAAGCTGCGCTCGAACCCCCACTGATTCAAATCATCAAAAAACAGCCCGCCCACGCCACGTGTTTCATCGCGGTGCGGGAGATAGAAATACTTATCGCACCATTCCTTATGCTCAGCATAAACACCATCGCCAAATGGGGCGCAAAGATTTTTGGCACAAGCATGCCAATCAACGCAATCTTGCTCAAAAGGATAAAATGGCGTTAAGTCAAAGCCACCACCAAACCACCAAATCGGCTCTTCGCCCTCTTTTTCAGCAATAAAGAAACGGACATTAGCATGCGATGTCGGCACATAAGGGTTATGCGGATGCATCACCAAAGAAACCCCCATCGCTTCAAAGCGACGACCAGCCAACTCCGGACGATGAGCCGTAGCGGATGCTGGCATCTGTTTTCCCATCACATGTGAGAAGTTAACCCCACCTTGTTCAAACACATTTCCGCTTGTCATTACTCGAGTTCGACCACCGCCACTAAGATGTTCACCCGGTTCGCGCTGCCAAGCATCTTCTTTAAAAATACCGGCACCATCCGCTCGTTCGAGCTGAAGGCAAATACTGTCTTGCAACGCCATTAGAAATTGTTTTACGGCTTGCTTATCAATTGAGCTTGGCATGTGACTTCCTTGATTCATTTTGAGCTTATTATTATGGCGCTTAGAGCATGACAGTTGCTATTTAGCCCTGTCGCAACACTTGTAGGGTTTTGGCGTCACGAATTTCACTTGGTTTATCACGACCACCCGTTGTACCACGTAAAATGGCCACCAGCTGATCGCCAAGTTGTTGTTCGACTTCTTCTGTGGTCATGCACGGTGCCAAACCCGATAAATTAGCACTGGTTGACGTGATTGGTTTGCCAAAGGCTAAACACATTTGCTGTACCAATGGGTGATCAGTAACGCGTACGGCGATCGAATCAAATTGGCCCGAAACCCAATCTGACACTTTATCGCTGGTTGGCATAATCCAAGTATATGGCCCAGGCCAAGTGGCTTGGACAGTCTGCAGCTGCTGTTCCGTTAACTGTGACTCATCAATATACGGTACAAGCTGCTGATAATTAGCAGCAATCAGAATCAACCCTTTCTCTACTGGTCTTTGCTTTAGCGTGAGCAGTTTCTGAATAGCTTGCGGATTATCTGGATCACAACCGACGCCAAATACACCTTCTGTTGGATAGGCAATCACTTCGCCCTGTTGCAAGGCGGTCAATGCCTGCTCAAAGTTGTCCACTTCGCGTTCCTTTCATATTTCTATTAACATTTTTGCTCAGTGTACTAACAATCCATCTTGGTGACTAAAGCAATTTATTTATAAATTGTGTCTATTGTATTTTAACCCTTACGCAAACGTTTGCTTGAGAGGGAAATACTCGTATAATGCGCACAAAACACGTATTCACCTAATGGCAGCTTGAAGGAGTTTGAGATGAAAGTCGGTATTATCATGGGTTCAAAATCGGATTGGCCAACCATGAAGCTCGCAGCAGAAATGCTCGACACATTTGGTGTCAGTTATGAAACCAAAGTCGTTTCAGCGCACCGCACTCCTCAACTGCTTGCGGATTACGCTTCTAGCGCGAAAGAACGCGGTATTAAAGTTATTATTGCCGGTGCGGGCGGCGCTGCTCATCTTCCAGGTATGGCAGCGGCGTTTACCTCTGTCCCTGTCCTTGGTGTGCCAGTGCAATCACGCGCTTTAAAAGGAATGGATTCACTGCTCTCAATTGTACAGATGCCAAAAGGCATTGCCGTTGGCACGCTTGCCATTGGCGAAGCAGGCGCTGCCAACGCCGGTATTCTTGCAGCGCAAATTCTTGGTACGCATGATGAATCCATTATGGCCAAGGTTGAAGCCTTCCGCGCCGAGCAAACGGAAACTGTATTAGCCAATCCAAACCCAGCTGAGGACTAAGTGATGCGCGTATTGGTGTTAGGTGCCGGTCAATTGGCACGAATGATGTCTCTAGCGGGAGCCCCATTAAATATTGAGCTCACCGCTTATGATGTTAGCCAAGGCAAAGTGGTTCACCCACTCACTCAAGTAGAGATTAAACAAGATCTGGCCAGTGCGATCGCGCAAGCGGATGTCATTACCGCCGAATTTGAACATATCCCTCACGATATTCTCGACCTATGCCAACACAGTGGTAAATTCCTTCCGTCCAGCCAAGCGATCAAAGCTGGGGGGGATCGTCGCATTGAAAAGGCGCTGCTCGACAATGCGGGTGTACGCAATGCCAACTATGCCGTGATCAACACATACGAAGATTTCCTTGCCGCCATTGAGCATGTCGGTTTGCCGATGGTACTGAAAAGCGCCCTCGGGGGTTACGATGGCAAGGGTCAATGGCGCTTAAAAGACGCCAACAAAATCGATGCTGTTTGGCAAGAGATGGCACAGTGCATCGCAAGCAGTGATAATCAAGCCATTGTCGCGGAAGAATTTGTGCCTTTTAGCCGTGAAGTATCTTTGGTTGGTGCTCGTGGTAAAGACGGATCTATCGCCGTTTATCCATTGGCGGAAAACGTTCATACCGATGGTGTACTGAGTCTTTCAACTGCAATCGCCGATCCAGCACTACAAGAACAAGCACAGCAGATGTTCACCGCCGTGGCGCAAAGCTTAGATTATGTTGGGGTGTTAGCCCTCGAGTTCTTTGACGTGGATGGCAACTTGCTGGTCAATGAAATTGCGCCTCGAGTGCATAACTCAGGCCACTGGACTCAACAAGGCGCTGAAACCTGTCAGTTTGAAAACCATCTACGAGCAGTGTGTGGCTTACCACTTGGCAGCACTAAACTGGTGCGTGAAACCACTATGATCAACATATTGGGCGAAGACACTCTACCGCCAACCCTACTGGCAATGGATGGCTGCCATATTCATTGGTACGGCAAAGAGAAACGAGCGGGTCGTAAAATGGGCCACATCAATGTATGTGGTGATTATAGCGGTGAACTGCAACGTCGTTTATGCGCCTTAGCCGAACAGCTCGATCAACAAGCCTTCCCAGCGATTCATAACTTTGCCGCTGGCTTTAATAAGTTCTCACTTTGAGTTCGGGTTAAAAAATGAAGTCATAAAAAACGGCGCCTTAATCAGCGTCGTTTTTATTGTGACTGCGTATGCTGACATTTTCGTTCCGCACACTGATATTTGATGCCACTCGCCAACTTCTTTTCGATCAGCAATGGAAAACCACACAACTCACAGCGCCCTTTTATTGGTGGCTGATTAACGGCAAACTTACACTTAGGATAGTTATCACACGCGTAAAAGAGTTTACCGAAACGGGTTTTGCGTTCAACCAAGTGACCTTTGCTGCACTCCGGACAGGCAATCATATCAGTAGAGGCTTGCTCTTCCTGTTCTAAAGATTCGATGTGGTGACATTGCGGGTAAGCGCTGCAACCAATAAACATCCCATAACGACCTTGGCGTAACACCAACTCATTACCGCACTGCGGACATGGGACGCCCAACTCTTTGATAATATGACCATCGTTTTGGTGCAGAGGTTTGATAAAATCGCATTCTGGGTAGAGATTACATCCCAAGAATGGGCCATGTTTACCATGGCGAAGTTGTAACACGCCCTCACGTTGCTCATCTTGACACTTAGGACAAGCTTGATGCTCAAGAGCGTGTTCATGGGCAGAAAATAATTGCTGATCTATTTTACTACTCATAATTCCACTTACTGCCTTTCACTGACTGTGAAAACCAACTCAAACGCCATTAGGCTTCTTTTATGACAAGATAGATGAGTAAATCAATCTCTATCAAGCCGACTAATGGATTGGGTTGGGATTAATGAAGGATGCCTTGCTCTTTACTGTACAAAAGCTCTTCCATTAGCGTGTAGGCATTTTCGTTGCCTGGTACATTAAACAACACCATGAGTACGATCCATTTTAGATCGTCGAGCTCAAAATCATCGGTTTCCAAACCCATGATACGGTCAATGACCATCTCTCGTGTTTCCGTGGTCAACACATTAACTTGCTCAAGAAACATCAGAAAACCACGACACTCGACATCTAGGCGATCCATTTCTTGCGCAGTGTAAATACGCGTCGACACCGCACCGCTCACCGAAATCGCTGCATGCTCTTCGCTTTGCTGTAGTGCTGCCAAATCTTCTAGCCAGATAAGGGCTTTATAAATGTCACTTTGTTCAAAACCAGCGCGAAGCAATTCATCTTCGAGCTCATCTTGATTAACTTGTAACTCAGCATCACTATGGATATAAGTTTCAAATAGATACATCAAGATATCCATCATCATAGCTTGCCCCTCCCCTTACGAATATAGCCACCGGAAACCGCAACAACATGCCCTGAAAGCTCAAGCTCTAAGAGCTGCATCATGACCTCTTGCACAGGGATATTGGTCCTTTGTGCCAGAATATCAACAGGTGTTACTTCGGCTCCTACGTTAGCTAACAGCTTGGCAAATGGCAATTGTTCTTTCTGCTCTTTTTCCAAGCTATGCTCAATTTGCATTAAAGGCTTATTAATATTAGACCAGCGCAACAGTGTATCTATTTCATTTAACACATCTTGTTCACTTTGTACTAAGCACGCCCCTTGCTGGATCAGGCTGTTACAACCTCTCGCTTGTGGCACTTGAATAGAGCCAGGAATAGCAAAAACTTCTCGACCTTGCTCTGCAGCATAGCGCGCGGTGATCAGAGAACCGCTTTTTTCCGCTGCTTCCACAACCAAGACGCCCAACGACAAACCACTAATAATGCGATTACGGCGCGGAAAGTTACTCGCTTTCGGCAACGTTCGAGGGTGAAACTCCGATACCAAAGCGCCATTTTTCACCACTCGTGCTGCGAGTTTTCGATGGCGAGCAGGATAAACATGCTCAAGACCACAACCCAGTACTGCGATGGTTTTTCCTTTCGCCGTTAGAGCCCCATCATGCGCATAACCATCAATACCTAACGCCAAGCCGCTGGTGACCACCAAACCATGCTGAACCAATGCGGCAGCGAAGTGTTTGGCGTTGTTTAAACCATCAATCGAGGCATGACGACTGCCGACCAAGGCAATTTGTGGCTGATGTAATGCATTCAAATCACCGTTAACAAACAATACTGCCGGCGGCGCAGAAATTTGTTTCAATAGCGGAGGATAAAACTCCGACTGCAACGTAATAATATGGTGCTCTGTCGATGCATGCAGCCACTCTAAACATTGCATTAAATAAAGCTGATTCGGCTGCTGAATTGACCTCACTTGTGCTTCAGTTAAGCCGAGCGCCAAAAGTTGTGACCGTTCATAAGTGACTAACTGCGTTGCAGATGCCTTGCTAAGTAGCTTACTCATCCCTTTCGGCCCAAGCCTTGGGGTGAAGTAAAGCGTCAGCCACGCGATAAGGTCAAGATCAGACTCATTACTCTCTAAAATCATGATTTATCGCATCTCTCCGCCGCTGGCGATCGCTATTGGCGCAGTTAAAGAGTGAGTCGAATCGGCGAAGGATGACGATTTCACTACCGTATCAAACCCGATCGGTTGGCGGCTTTCTGTAACCAGCGCCAAACTAAAATACTGCTCCGCATCAATGCCCCTTAGACGGCCAATGGACAAATTTGGCTGTTTTTCTATCACACGCTTTTCATCAGTCGCGAGGAGATCACTCAACTCACTCAATACTGGTGCTTGGTACAAATCAAACCAACTTCCTTGTACAACCCCTTCTTGCTGACCACAATTAAGCACCACTATTTGGTTTTTAACGACATAATCACGACCATCAATCGCACCTAATATCGTGGTGAGCCGGTTCTCGATTATGGGATGGAGTGAATAAGCAAAAGAATGAGCGTCACGGGTTTGGCTATCGAGCGGTAGCACCACATCATCTCGTAATATCTCTTGCTGTTGCTGGCGCACTTGCAAGGTTGAGAAGTGTTTCTCGCGGGATTGTAATTCAGCGATAGCCACGCGCTTTAAAACCACCACGGTTTGCTCATCACGAACATAAGTATCAAGCGGGCGATAAATCCCCCATAACCCTTGTGAATGTGAGCCTTGAATAATGAGCGCTTCATTATCTGATAATAAGCGCCGCCCACTGCGTGCACCGAGCACACGACTAGCACGATCCAACTCTAGCTTGGTCAATAACAGAGCAGGGCGAAAGGAAAAATCATGCTGATACGACGATGTAATTGAATGAGACTGATCTTGTGGTTGAGCTTGTGAAATTCGAATCTTTGGACTCAGTTTAACCAACGGCTTCGCCTGTATTCCGGTTTCCGCCTGATCGGCACTCGATGTCAAATTTGCACTGGCTTGGGTAAGGGTAAGCAGAGACAAAATCAGCAAAACAATCGCAGGTAGTATTCGATACATACCTCAATCCTTGTGTTTTTGGCGCCAAACCACACAACAAAAATGGTCACTTTATCGGCACATTTGAAATTCAAAAAGCGTAATGATGCTGTCATTTGCCCTATAAAATGTCTAGAATTGAGCCAACGAGGTTTATCTCGATTCGGCACAAATCAATCTATCGAGTGTATATGTCTGTATTACAAGTATTAACATTCCCGGATGATCGCCTTCGCACAGTGGCAAAACCTGTCGAAGCCGTCACCCCTGAAATCCAAAAAATCGTCGATGACATGATCGAAACCATGTACGACGAAGAAGGCATTGGCCTGGCAGCAACACAAGTTGACATCCACCAACGTATCGTCGTGATCGACATTTCTGAAACCCGTGATGAACCAATGGTTCTGATCAACCCAGAAATCATCGAAAAACGTGGTGAGGATGGTATTGAAGAAGGCTGTCTATCTGTCCCGGGTGCTCGCGCCCTTGTGCCACGCGCGGCAGAAGTGACGGTTAAAGCACTGAATCGTGACGGTGAAGCGTTTTCGTTTGAAGCAGATGACCTATTGGCGATCTGCGTACAACACGAACTTGATCACTTACAAGGCAAACTGTTTGTTGACTACTTATCGCCGCTAAAGCGTAAGCGCATTCAAGACAAACTGGCTAAGATCAAACGTTTTAACGAGAAACAATAAATTCAAAAGGAAGGTACCTTGAGCAAACCTTTACGTATTGTATTTGCTGGTACTCCGGATTTCGCCGCCCTTCATTTGGCGGCGTTGTTGTCTTCGGAGCACGAAGTTATTGCAGCATACACCAACCCTGACCGCCCAGCGGGTCGTGGTAAAAAACTGACCGCCAGCGCGGTGAAGAATGTTGCACTTGAACACAACATTCCTGTTTATCAACCGGAAAACTTCAAATCAGATGAAGCAAAGCAACAGCTAGCCGATCTGAATGCAGACATCATGGTTGTGGTCGCTTACGGCTTATTGTTGCCGCAAGTGGTACTTGATACACCAAAACTCGGTTGTATTAACGTGCACGGTTCAATCTTGCCACGTTGGCGTGGTGCCGCGCCGATTCAACGTTCAATTTGGGCTGGCGATGCCGAAACTGGCGTAACGATCATGCAGATGGATATCGGTCTTGATACCGGTGACATGCTAAAAGTGGCAACACTACCGATTGAAGCAAGTGACACCAGCTCTTCGATGTACGCGAAGCTAGCAGAACTTGGCCCTGTTGCTCTGGTTGAATGCTTGAATGATATCGCGGCTGGAACGGCCGTTGCCGTTAAGCAAGACGATGAATTGGCGAATTACGCCAAAAAACTCAGCAAAGAAGAAGCGCGCATTGATTGGAATGACGATGCAGCGCACATCGAACGTTGTGTGCGTGCTTTCAATCCATGGCCTATGAGCCACTTTGAAGTGGCTGAAAACAGCATCAAAGTATGGCAAAGCCGTGTTGCAGATCAAAGTTGTGATCAGCCTGCTGGGACTATTATCCAAGCAGATAAAACGGGTATCTATGTTGCCACTGGCAACGGCGTACTGGTATTGGAGCAGCTGCAAGTTCCAGGCAAGAAAGCCATGTCAGTTCAAGATATCTTGAACTCACGTGCCGCTTGGTTTGAAGTGGGTAGCCAACTGAATTAATCAGTGGCGCACTAATAATATCGTGCACTCGCTTCACCATGACAAACACGTAACCACAGTCGTATGACTGTCAGTACATTTTAGGGGACAGAGATGTCCCCATCTAATTTAAGGTATTCACCATGAATGTTCGCGCTGCTGCTGCCAACGTCTTATTTCAAGTGGTAGACAAAGGTCACTCACTATCACACGCACTTCCTGCGGCTCAAAAAACCATTCGCCCACGCGACCACGCACTGCTTCAAGAGATCTGTTACGGCGCATTACGCTACCTACCGCGTCTTGAATCCATTGCTAACGAGCTAATGGAGAACCCATTAAAAGGTAAAAAGCGTGTATTCCACCACTTGATCTTGGTGGGCATTTATCAGCTGAGCTTCATGCGCATTCCTTCACACGCAGCCGTTGCTGAAACGGTAGAAGGAACAGAGACACTCCGAGGCCCAAGCCTACGCGGTCTAATTAACGCGGTATTACGTAACTACCTACGCAATCAAGAAGAGCTTGATGCGATTGCCGTTAGCCACAATGCGGGTAAATACGGTCACCCAAGCTGGTTACTAAAACTGCTGCAAGAGCACTACCCACAACAGTGGGAAAATATCGTTGAAGCAAACAACAGCAAAGCGCCGATGTGGCTGCGCGTTAACCGCCAACACCACACGCGTGATGAATACTTAGCTCTGATGCAAGAAGCTGAGATCGGTTGTAGCGTACACGCTTATGCGGCAGACGCGATCAAGCTAGATTCCCCTTGCGATGTCACTCTGCTTCCGGGCTTTGACAAAGGCTGGGTATCGGTACAAGACGCGGCAGCGCAGCTTTCCGTTGATTACCTAACACCAAAAGATGGCGAGCTGATCCTAGATTGTTGTGCCGCGCCTGGTGGTAAAACTGCACATATTCTGGAGCACACTGTTGATACGGAAGTGGTAGCAATTGATAGCGATGCGACTCGTCTAAACCGCGTCTATGACAACCTTGAGCGTCTACAACTGCGTGCCGATGTTATTTGTGGTGATGCACGCTACCCTCAAGAGTGGTGGCAAGGTGAGCAATTCGATCGCATCCTACTGGATGCGCCATGTTCAGCAACTGGCGTAATTCGTCGTCACCCTGACATCAAGTGGCTACGTCGCGCCAACGATATTGAAGCGCTGGCAGCACTACAAAGTGAAATCTTAGACGCAATGTGGCAACAGCTTAAAGTTGGCGGCACACTGGTCTACGCAACGTGTTCTATCACACCGCAAGAGAACAAAGATCAGGTTAAAGCCTTCCTTGCTCGTACTGCCAATGCAGAGCTGCAAGGTTCTGATATCGAGAACCCTGGCCGTCAAATTCTGCCAGGTGAAGAAGATATGGATGGCTTCTACTACGCTGTGATGACTAAGCGCGCATAACGCAACATCACGCAGAGTAATCAAAGTGAAGCTTGCGCTTTGCCGGCTTCACTATTATTTTCAATGCATTGAAAAAAGCTCTATACCGAATATGCTCGGCAAATAACGTTTGAAAGCCACATATTATGACGGTATATCAGCAGTTAAATGAGATAAGAATATGAAAATCATCATTCTTGGTGCAGGTCAGGTTGGCGGCACACTAGCTGAAAACCTTGTTGGCGAAAACAACGACATCACCATTGTCGATAAAGACAGCGATCGCCTGCGCGAGCTACAAGATAAATATGATTTACGGGTAATCAATGGCCATGCAAGCCATCCGGATGTACTCAGAGAAGCAGGGGCACAAGATGCCGACATGCTGGTCGCGGTAACCAATACCGACGAAACCAACATGGCTGCCTGCCAAGTCGCATTCTCTTTGTTTAATACTCCTAACCGCATCGCCCGCATACGCTCCCCTCAATACCTCGCTGAAAAAGAAGCTTTATTCCAATCAGGTGCCGTTCCGGTCGATCACCTTATCGCCCCTGAAGAATTGGTTACCAGCTATATCGAACGCTTAATTCAATATCCTGGCGCACTGCAAGTGGTGAGTTTTGCCGAGCAGAAAGTCAGCCTAGTCGCGGTCAAAGCCTATTACGGTGGCCCACTGGTGGGTAATGCCCTATCTGCTTTGCGTGAACACATGCCGCATATTGATACTCGTGTGGCGGCGATTTTCCGCCAAGGCCGTCCAATTCGCCCACAAGGCACCACAATAATTGAAGCCGATGACGAAGTGTTTTTCGTTGCCGCCAGTAACCATATTCGCTCTGTGATGAGTGAACTACAACGCCTAGAAAAACCTTACCGCCGCATCATGATTGTCGGTGGGGGTAACATTGGTGCTAGCCTTGCAAGACGTTTAGAACAAAACTACAGCGTGAAGTTGATTGAACGTAGCTATCAACGTGCCGAGCGCCTATCTGAAGAGTTAGAAAATACCATCGTCTTCTGTGGCGATGCCGCTGACCAAGAATTGCTAGCGGAAGAAAACATCGACCAAGTTGATGTGTTCATCGCTCTCACTAACGAAGACGAAACCAATATCATGTCAGCCATGCTAGCCAAACGCATGGGCGCGAAGAAAGTCATGGTACTGATCCAACGTGGTGCTTACGTAGATTTGGTCCAAGGCGGCGCGATTGATGTTGCTATTTCACCACAACAAGCGACGATTTCTGCTTTGCTAACTCACGTACGTCGTGCCGATATTGTTAACGTATCCTCACTACGTCGCGGGGCAGCAGAAGCGATTGAAGCCATTGCCCACGGCGATGAAACCACCTCAAAAGTGGTTGGCCGTGCGATCGGAGAAATTCGCTTACCATCAGGCACCACCATTGGCGCAATTGTGCGTGGTGATGAAGTCTTAATTGCCCATGACCGCACCGTGATTGAACAGGATGACCACGTGGTGATGTTCTTAGTAGATAAGAAGTATGTTCCGGATGTAGAAGCACTCTTCCAGCCGAGCCCGTTCTTCCTCTAAGGCATGATATACCATGGTTAACTTTCGTCCCGTACTATTCGTGATAGGGTTAGTGCTGTCTAAGCTCGCCCTATTCATGTACGTCCCCACTCTTGTGGCATTCTTTTCTGGCACCTCTGGTTTCATCGAGTTTGGCCAGTCACTAATCATCACCCATGTGGCCGCGTTCTTATGCCTATCGATTGGCCGAACGGCCAATTTTAAACTCAGCGTGCGCGACATGTTCCTCATCACCAGTTTGGTGTGGACCATTGCCAGCGCCTTTGCAGCACTGCCATTTGTCTTTATCAACCACATCAGCTTTACCGATGCTTACTTTGAGACCATGTCTGGTATCACCACAACCGGCTCAACCGTACTGAGTGGACTCGACAATATGGCGCCAAGTATCTTGCTGTGGCGCTCGATATTGCAATGGCTCGGCGGTATTGGCTTTATCGTAATGGCGGTAGCGGTACTACCAATGCTTAACGTTGGTGGCATGAAGCTGTTCCAAACTGAATCATCCGATTGGTCAGACAAAAGTAGCCCACGGGCGAAAACCGTCGCGAAGAACATCGTACTGGTGTATCTGATCCTCACCGGTCTATGCATGATTGGTTTCTTACTCTCAGGCATGACGGTATTCGAAGCCATCAATCACTCTTTTACCACGCTATCAACCGGCGGTTACTCCACCTCTGATGGCTCAATGAACCACTTCTCACATAGCGCTCATTGGAATGCGACGCTGTTTATGTTCTTGGGTGGACTACCCTTCTTGCTCTTTGTTTCCGCTCTCACCAAACGTCATCCGAGCATTTTGCTTAAAGATGCCCAGGTGCGTGGCTTTACCTATCTGTTCTTAGGCAGTAGCTTGATCGTCAGTGCATGGTTGGTGATTCATAACGACTATGCGGTACTCGATGCATTGCGGGTTTCGATGTTTAATATCGTTTCTGTTGTGACGACGACGGGCTTTGGTTTGGAAGATTTCACCGCTTGGGGCGCATTGCCTACCACGGTATTTGCTTTTCTACTGATGGTGGGGGCTTGTTCTGGCTCAACTTCTGGCGGGATTAAAATATTCCGTATCCAAATCGCCATGACCTTGTTGCACAAGCAGATGATGAAACTGGTCCATCCATCGGGCGTGTTTGTTCAACGCTATAATCAGCGCCCAGTGAACGACGACATCGTGCGTTCGGTGGTGGCCTTCTGTCTGGTGTATTTTCTCACTATCATCTTTGTTGCGGGTTGCTTAAGCTCACTTGGCCTTGACCCAACCACCAGTATTTCTGGTGCGGTAACGGCCGTCGCCAACGTCGGTCCTGGCATGGGGGCACATATCGGTCCAACAGGGAACTTTGCTTCACTGCCTGATACAGCGAAATGGATATTGAGTTTCGGTATGTTGATGGGAAGGCTAGAAATCTTAACCATCTTGGTGCTGTTCTTCCCAGCCTTCTGGCGTCGTTAAACCGGCGTCACATAGTAATAAATCGCGCAAAAATGACAAGCGCATCCTGCTAGCACAAAACCATGCCATATAGCATGATTGTAGGGGATGCGCTTCGCGACATAAAAAATCACCCCGAGCGAATAAATCACCCCACCCAAGCCCAGCAGAATCAAGCCACCCAATTGAACATGCAACGCTAATTGATAAATCACCACCAGCGATAACCAGCCCATCAACAGATAAGTCACCAAAGATAAGCGCTTAAAGCGATAGACAAAAGCGACCTTCATAATAATACCGACAAGCGCAATGCTCCAAATAACCACCATCAAGCCAATCGCCAAAGGGGTGCGTAAGCTCACCAGTAAAAATGGGGTATAGCTGCCAGCAATCAGCAAATAAATCGCGCAATGGTCAAAGGTTTTGAGTGCGCGTTTGGCTCGTGGTGAGGGGATAGCATGATAGAGCGTTGAGGCGAGAAACAGCACAATAATACTGGCGCCGTAAATGGTGTAGCTAGCAATAGTCAGCGCATCGGCATGGTAAGCATGGGCTTTAAGCAACAGCAATACCAAACCGATAACACCCAGCACCATACCGATCGCATGAGTAATCGTATTCGCGAGCTCTTCTTTAGCGCTGTACGCTGCGTTGCTGGTTTCAGACATAACGTTTACTCAGGTGTTTGAACATTTCCACCTGAGTATGCCACATCTAGCTTACACGTGTAAGCTCAAATTATTCAAATACCGTTAACAGGTCGATTCGAGGTACTCGAGCACTTGTTGGCCGGCTTCATTCGGCGTTGTATTCAATGGAATGGTGAGTTCACGCTTTAATTGCCCCACGCCCAACAAACTGGCTAGCATACCTTTGGCCCCTTCACGATGGCGATCAACTTCAAACCACAACTTCAATTGTTCAGTATCACGATGAGCGACAAGTTCTAACTCGCGCCAACGACCATGATAAGGCCCGGTAGTCGGCACAAACTCAAACTCTTGTACAAACGGCAATTCAAAGCCATCCACCGCTTCGCATTCCACTTGGCGAATCCGCATGCCTTGCGCTTCTAGTGCAGACAAAACCCCATCTAACAAGGGATCAGGACGCACTGTGACAATATCGGTATCACTCGGATCTTTGGCCATTGAGATATCAAGCCCCGTTTCGAGCCACACTTTGGCATCGCCAATGGTCACCGGAGTATTCCACGGTACATCCAACTCCACTTCGAATTCACGGGACTCTCCCGGATGAATGGTGAAGGCATAAGGCAGACTCCACGTTGCGAGTGGGTAGTTTTGTGGCATGCGGCGCATGCGGTTGGTGTTTTGCTGGTTCTTATTGTGATCGGCCGGCACTTCTTTGATGTAGCGACAATAAAGTTTGAGATCGATATTATCAATCTCCTGCTCTGTCGCACCACCATAAACATGAATGGTAATATTGACCTTCTGTCCGGGATAGAGCACCTCTTGCTGAAGTACCGAATCCACCTGCGCTGAGCCAATACCAAAACTGGCTAGGGTCTTCTTAAAAAATGACATATTAATCCTCCATGAAACGCTCCCGACAGACATACAATCGTATGCTGATGGTGCGAAAAGAGTTCTCTCTTTTTTATCTCTATAGACGATCGCACAGAAATTGCCTGATAACCAGTCACGCTTTGTCATAGCAAGATCTCGCTTACATCACACATTGTTTAATTTAGCACTTTAAATCATGTATTAAGCGCAAAAATTAGGTGACAGCGCTATCTTTTGAAGTGATTAGATATCGACCAATATATCGCTTGGTGCTAACCTATCTTTGATATGTTTTGCATATCATTAACCCTACTCGGGCATTTGGATTGGCGAGAGCCAGAAAGAGCCAAACTTCAGCAATGAAGCTCAACTCATGCCCCCGTAGGCCATTACATCGGCAATGGATATGCCTGACAGTTCGGTAAATAGATGCGCCCAACTACCGTCAGGTTTTCGCACACTAACCGTAGTGCAATGCGTCGTCGTAGTGGTTTTGCCGCTGCGCCTGTCGCGAATAAACTTTCGCCTAGCATGACTCTTGTGGAGAAGAACACCATTTTGGCTCCGACTCCTGCAGAGCATATCAAGGCGGCATAATTAAAAAGCGCAGATCTCTGCGCTTTTTTCTTTTTCGATCTAAAACCACCACTCATCCTGCTTTTTACTGACCTTTTTAGCGACAAAATCTTCGCGACAATGTGTTAATCAGATTGCTATTTCCCTCGCGCATTTGTTACCTTTATCGACAAATCATTATAATTATTGTGGAGAAAGTTGATGAATTGCCATCGAATTGAAGAGCTGCTCGAGCTTCTAGGCCCTGAGTGGCAAAAAGACCAAGAAATGAACATGCTGCAGTTCTTGGTTAAGCTAGCCAAAGAGGCCGGTTACCAAGGCCCGCTAGAAGAGCTCACTGATGATGTGCTTATCTACCATCTTAAAATGCGTAACAGCAGCAAAGATGAGATGATCCCGGGCCTGAAAAAAGACCAAGAAGATGACTTTAAAACCGCCATTCTTCGCGCTCGTGGCATCATTAAGTAATCGAAACAAATTGTTCAAGGCAGCTCCGGCTGCCTTTTTTAATGCCTAGAGATCGACTTACGCCCTATTCCTGAAAAATAACCCAAGGATTCTTGTTAATAGTTAATGATGTCAAAGAAATAGAATTGTTATTAATTGTATACTTTGCCACCTAAACTAAAAGCAACAATACCAGAAGTCATCAGAGCTTAATCCACCATCTTAACTGCCTTTTATTAAGCCTGACTTCACCAAGAACCAGAGTGTGATCAAAAGAAATTACACCTACATCGTCCAAAAGGAAGCGCAATGAGTCAGGACAAAATTGATATTAAAGACGTAACGCCCAAAACGTTTAATCCCAAAACACATAAAACCCAAGGCGATCGCTTTAATCCTAGTAATCGAATTTACGTCCGTGAAAGCAAAGGCACTTATCAACTACTGCGTCGTTATGGCGGGTGGTTTTTGCTGCTGCTGTTTGCCCTAATCCCATGGATTCCTTTTGGTGAACGCCAAGCAATTTTGCTTGATATCGGCAATCAACAATTCAACTTCTTTGGCACCACTCTGTACCCTCAGGACTTAACCCTACTGGCAACCTTGCTAGTAATCGCCGCCTTTGGTCTGTTTTTTATCACCACCTTTTTGGGCCGAGTCTGGTGTGGCTACTTATGCCCGCAAACGGTGTGGACTTTCATCTATATCTGGTTTGAAGAGAAGCTGGAAGGCAACGCCAATAAGCGTCGTAAACAAGATTCAGGCAAGCTGACTCGTTCACTGGTATTGCGTAAAAGCCTCAAGCATCTTGCATGGTTTGCCATCGCCCTCGCGACCGGCTTCACCTTTACCGGTTACTTCGTACCGATCCGCGAATTAGTGGTGGATTTCTTTACCTTTGAGTCCAGCTTTTGGCCGGTATTCTGGGTGATGTTTTTTGCCATTTGTACTTACGGCAATGCTGGGTGGATGCGCTCCATTATGTGTATTCACATGTGTCCGTATGCGCGTTTCCAATCAGCCATGTTTGATAAAGATACCTTTATTGTCGGCTACGACAGCAAACGCGGGGAAGCGCGTGGCCCTCGCTCACGCAAAGCCGATCACAAAGCGCTGCGGTTAGGCGATTGCATCGACTGTAACTTGTGTGTGCAAGTTTGCCCAACTGGTATCGATATTCGTGATGGCTTGCAATATGAATGCATTAACTGCGGCGCGTGTATTGATGCTTGTGACCAAACCATGGATAAAATGGGCTATGAGAAAGGACTGATCAGCTATACCACCGAACACCGTCTATCAGGCAAGTCCACCAAGGTGATGCGGCCAAAACTGCTCGGTTACGGCGCAGTATTGCTGTTAATTACCGGATTGTTTTTCGTCCAAATCGCCAGCGTCGACCCTGCTGGAATGAATGTGCTGCGAGATCGCAGCCAGCTTTATCGTGAAAACAGCTCAGGTGAGATTGAAAATACCTATACGCTAAAAATCATCAATAAAACCCAACAGACTCAACAGTATCAACTGAGTGTCACAGGGCTAGAAGATGTCTCTTGGTACGGAAAAAATACCGTGACGGTAGCACCAGGAGAAGTGTTGACACTGCCAATGAGTTTGGGCATGCAAGCCGATAATCTCAGCTCTCCTGTTTCAACAATACAGTTTATACTGTCTGACAGTGAACAATTTACCCTCTCGGTAGAAAGCAGATTTATCAAAAAGTTATAAGCCTGCCCTCGCCCCTAATTACGGTAAGGGTTCAGTAATGAGCCCTTTATTTTATGTCAGAAACAGCATTTAACTTTGATGCGCTCACCCCAGATTTTATGTGGTACGCACTCGAAAGCATCGGCATTCGTGCTGAATCCGGTTTTTTACCGCTCAATAGCTATGAGAATCGCGTTTATCAGTTTACCGATGAAGAGCGCCAACGTTATGTGGTGAAGTTCTACCGCCCTGAACGTTGGAGCAGTGAGCAAATTCAAGAAGAGCACGACTTTACCCTAGAACTGATTGAAGCCGACATCCCAGTCGCGCCGCCGTGCCGCATCGAAGGTAAAACCCTGCATTTCTATCAAGGCTACCTTTTTGCTCTGTTTGCCAGTGTTGGCGGACGTCAGTTTGAAGTCGACAATTTAGAGCAGTTAGAAGGTGTGGGCCGCTTTCTTGGTCGTATCCACAAGGTTGGATCACGCACGCCATTCGTGCACCGGCCAACGCTGAGCTTAGAGGAATACCTCTACCAACCTCGCCAGTTGCTCCAGCAGTCAACCTTTATCCCCATGCATCTTGAAAATGCTTTCTTTAATGATCTTGATTTGCTGATCAAACGCTTAGAAGAGCATTGGCAAACCCCTTCGCAAATCATTCGTCTCCACGGTGACTGTCATCCGGGCAATATCTTGTGGCGTGACGGCCCGATGTTTGTCGATTTGGATGATTCACGCAATGGACCGGCCGTCCAAGACTTGTGGATGTTGCTTAACGGTGATCGCGCCGACAAAACTATGCAGCTCGATATTTTGCTAGAGGCTTACCAAGAATTTAGTGATTTCAATATGAATGAGTTGAAACTAATTGAGCCATTGCGCGGTCTACGTATGGTGCATTATATGGCATGGCTGGCAAAAAGATGGCAGGATCCCGCCTTCCCAATTGCTTTCCCTTGGTTTGATGATCCAAAATATTGGGAAAGTCAGGTATTGGCATTTAAAGAACAAATTGCGGCGTTAAACGAAGCACCTTTGACCCTAATGCCGCAATGGTAACGTCAAAAAAACAATAAAATGGAGATAATAATGAAAAAGCTGTTTGCACTTGTGACCACCCTTCTGCTGAGCCTATCTGCTCACGCAGCGCAATTTTCTGAAGGGGAGCACTACAAGGTTCTTGATCTTGAAGCATCAAAAAAACCAACGGTCACTGAGTTTTTCTCATTTTACTGCCCACACTGTAAGACTTTCGACCCAATCATTCGCCAACTAAAAGCGCAACTACCAGAAGGCGTGAAGCTAAACAAAGCACACGTATCCCTAATGGGTGGCGCAATGGGCAAAGAGTTAAATAAAGCTTTCGCTACCATGGTGGTACTGAAAGTAGAAGACAAGATGGCTCCAGTGATGTTTAACCGCATCCAGACAATGCGTAAAGCACCAAACAGCGCAGAAGAAGTGCGTCAAATCTTCCTTGATGAAGGTATTGATGCGAAGAAATTTGATGCGGCTTACAACGGTTTTACGGTTGACTCAATGGCACGTCGTTACGACAAGCAATTCCAAGATGCCGGTTTAACTGGTGTTCCTGCTGTTGTGGTAAACAATAAATACCTTGTTCAAGCACAATCAATTGAAAGCCTTGACCAATACTTTGCACTGGTGAATTACCTAACCACGTTGAAATAGTGACCTTGAAGTAATCACGTGTTTCGCCATTCATTTGGTCATATTCAATAAGGGAGCTTCGGCTCCCTTTTTACTTTCCTACCTATCCGACTCGAAATTATTGCCAGCCCACTCGATCCATTAATACTCGATAAAAAAGCATTACGACAACCAATGAATGCCCTTAACTAAAATAAACCACGAAAACTTCTATTCGGCTACGATTACGACAACCACCTATGCTTTTGTTGCATTTCAGTGCAAAAAGGCAACAAAAACGGTCGGCAGAATAAACAATGTAAAAAAACAGAGTCATACAGGTGATCAATCAATAGCAACAGAAATAAATAGCTACTCATAATACATTTTTAGAAAATAATAGATTCGCCCAGCGAATAAAAAAGAGTAAAATCCGCGCCGAATAAAATAATCATATGCAATTGTACAAACCCACTCGCAGTTTGGAATATCGAGCAGATTGATCAGATTTGTTGCACTACACTCTTTTTTTGATCACTTTTTTATCCAAGCGAAGCCATGCTGGTTAGGTAAGTTGCGCGGAGATATAGATAAATGAAATTACAATACAGCTTACTAGCACTTGCCATCGTAAGTGGCTCAAGCTTTGCTCAACTGTCTGATACAGCAGGTTTTAGTGGTGAAGTGTCAATCAGCACTGGTTTCTACTCAACTGAGTCAAACCTGAACACTCATGACGACAACAAAAATATCGACGACCTAGGCGCGCCAAATGATGCGATTTCTGGTGCGCTAATTCTGCCACTAGGTAACGTGGCTTACACATTTGGTAACGGCTTAAATCAACAGTTCTACGCGGGTACGTCTCGTGAAGATATCGCCACTGGTACGCTAGCCTTTGAACTGGGCTACAAATACCAACTAGCGTCAGGCATGATCATTAATGCATCTATGCTACCAACCATCATGTCTGGCGAAGTTTGGGCAAACCCATACCAAACAACTGATCGTCAAACCACCGATGAAGATGGCAATGCCTACCGCCTAAAAGTGGAAAATATTGCAGGCTCTAAATTCTCAGTTGATATGGCGTACGCGACAAAAGACATCGAAAATGATGTAGCGGGTGAACTAGATCCTAGCCTTCGTCGTGATTCAAAAGGCTTTATCTTTAAAACTGATTACAAATTGGCATTGGATCAACACACCATCCTAACGCCACGCCTGTCTTACACCAATATCGATGCAGACGGCGACGCGAACTCATTCACGGGTTACGGTGTTGAGCTAAGCTACTTCAAGTTGATGGAGCGTCACCAACTAGCCCTAACTGGTGGTTTTAAAACGCGCGATTACGATGCAGTTCACCCTGGTGGCGCTGGCTTCAATAAAACTCGTCAAGATGATGAATTTAGCCTATTCGCTGCTTATGAATACGCAAACATCATGGATTGGCAAGATTGGTCTCTGATTTCACTTGTTGGTTTCACTAACAGCGATTCAAACATCGACTTCTACGACCGCACCGATTACATCATGTCAGTAGGTATGAACTACCACTTCTAATCTGACTGATTATCAATTTAAGCCCACCGAACTTGGTGGGCTTTTTTTATATCGTTATTTACCCCTCAGATGTCAGCTTATACCGCTTGTGCGTGTAAATGGCGCATCAATCGATCCATCGCGCGATAACCTAACGCTTCGGATAAGTGCGCTCGTGAAATCTGCGCCTCACCAGCTAAGTCAGCGATGGTGCGCGCCACTTTAATGATGCGATGATAGGCGCGAACCGATAAGCCTAAACGATGCAACGCTTGCTCTAAAAATTGCGCGTCACTTCTATCAAGGTGGCAGTATTGCTCGATCTCTCGACTGCCCAACAGAGCATTAGCTTTACCACTCCGAGCAAGCATCTCCTTCCGAGCTTTTTCCACGCGGGCTTTCACCACCTCAGTCGCTTCTCCTCGCTCACCCCCTTCGGCCAATGTTCCTTGTGGCAAGGCTGGGATTTCTAACGACATATCAAAACGATCCAACAACGGCCCTGACAAACGACTTAAATAGCGCAGTGCCGCTTGGGAGTTGCCATGACTTTGCTTAGCATCATAGTGACCACTTGGGCTAGGATTAAGCGCTCCGACTAACTGAAAGCGCGCAGGAAAACGAGTTTTGCCCTGCGCACGGGAAATAATAATCTCGCCAGATTCCAGCGGCTCACGTAACGCATCCAGCACTTTACGTTCAAACTCAGGCATCTCATCGAGAAATAACAGCCCATTATGCGCCAAAGAAATCTCCCCCGGCCTAGGAACCGAGCCGCCACCGACCAGTGCTGCCATTGAACTGGAGTGGTGCGGCGAGCGAAATGGCCGACATTTCCAGTTAAATTGATTGATTTCCTGCTGGGTCAGCGAAGCCACCGAGGCCGACTCTAACGCTTCATCATCCGACATTTCCGGCAGCAAATCGCGCAGGCGTGAAGCGAGCATGGTTTTACCGGTGCCCGGAGGGCCAAGAAACAACAAGTTATGATGACCCGCGGCAGCGATTTCCAGCGCACGCTTACCCTGCTGCTGACCAATGATGTCACGCAGATCTCGCGCATGAGTGGCGATATGTGGCTGCATATCGGTTTGGTGCAGATCCAATGCTTGTTGACCGCACAGGTCGGCGCACACCTCAAGCAAGCTTTGTGCAGATTTATGTTTTTCTTTACCCACCAATGCGGCTTGGTCACCATTGCAATGCGGTACCACCAAACGGCGTCCTTGTTGCTGCGCGATCAGTGCCGCGGGCAATACGCCTTTCACCGCTCGCAATTCCCCAGATAATGCCAGTTCACCAATAAACTCACTTTGAGTGAGTGGATTAAGAGGGATTTGCTGTGAAGCCGCTAAGATGCCTAACGCAATTGGCAAATCAAAACGGCCACCTTCTTTAGGTAAATCGGCGGGCGCTAAATTGACCGTAATCCGCTTGGCCGGAAACTCAAAACGCGAGTTAATGATCGCGCTGCGCACGCGATCACGAGACTCCTTCACCGTTGTCTCAGGCAAACCCACCAGCGCAAAACCCGGCATGCCATTACTAATGTGCACCTCAACCGTCACCAACGGCGCTTCCACGCCCACCGATGCACGGCTGTATACCACAGCTAAACCCATACATTCCCTTATTATGTTCACTTTTAAGGCGGCTATTTCTATAGCGCCTTTGTTATATAGCGTGGCGACTTGCTGAGATAATGTGAAAAAAGAATGAGTTTTTGCTTGTCATTTAACGGATATGTGTGATACCACTAGAGACGCAAACAATTACGTACCATATTACGCACACGCAACCATTAGATATTAATAATGACATTAAACGCCCGCTTACATGCACTGATTGCCCTGATTATCGTGGTCATTATTAGATTGCGCGGGGTCTAGTGGGCTAAAGAAAGCCAAGAATTAGATAAACCCCCGCACTGAAAAGTTCGGGGGTTTTTTTCAATCAATTAAGATAGAAATCAGGCAGGCAAGACCAGCAAATTATAATCAACTCTCCGCACATCGCTCATGAACGAGCAGGATTACTTGGCGAGAGAGTACAGGAAGAATGGGAGCGCACATGAAGTGCAAACAACACAAGGACAGCTACCAAGGTAGCGCAGGAGGTGGTCAATGACCGGTGCAGAATTAGTTGTAGCCGCACTGGCACAACAAGGAATTAAAACCGTATTTGGTTACCCTGGCGGTGCCATCATGCCAATCTACGATGCGCTCTATGATGGTGGCGTGGAGCACATCCTCTGCCGCCACGAACAAGGCGCGGCTATGGCAGCAATTGGTATGGCGCGCGCAACGCAAGATGTCGCCGTGTGCATGGCAACCTCAGGCCCTGGCGCGACCAATCTGGTCACTGGCCTTGCTGATGCTTTCATGGACTCCATTCCTCTGGTTGCAATCACTGGTCAGGTCGCTAGCTCTCATATCGGTACCGATGCCTTCCAAGAAATGGATGTGATCGGCATGTCGCTTTCTTGTACCAAACACAGCTATCTCGTCACCGACATCCAAGAGTTAGCACCAACACTTGCTGAGGCGTTTGAGGTAGCAAAAACCGGTCGTCCAGGCCCTGTCATCGTTGATATCGCCAAAGATGTCCAACTCGCACAAGCACCCACGTCTGTGCTGCCGCCTTGCACCCCACCTGATCACCCGGTTGTGAGCAAGGATGCACTGAGCAGGGCCCAGCAGATTCTTAGCGATAGCTCTCGCCCAGTCCTATACGTCGGCGGCGGAGTACAACTGAGTAATGCCACCGACACTGTTCGCGAGTTTTTGCGCCTCAACCCTATGCCATCAGTAAGTACCCTCAAAGGTTTGGGCACTATCGAGCGCCATGATTCACATTACCTTGGCATGCTCGGTATGCACGGCACCAAAGCCGCCAACCTCATCGTCCAAGAAGCGGATCTCCTGATAGCTGTCGGCGCGCGCTTTGATGACCGAGTAACAGGTAAACTCGATACCTTTGCTCCTAATGCCAAGGTGATTCATATCGATGTGGATGCGGCTGAAATCAATAAGCTTAGAACCGCCAACGCACCTCTGCGTGGGGATGTGAAAGCGGTATTGCCTCTACTAGAACTGACCCACGACATTACGCCATGGCTAAGCCATAGCGAGAGCCTGCGTACGGGCTTTACTTGGCGTTATGACCACCCTGGTGAGCTCATTTTCGCGCCAGCATTGCTCAAACAACTGTCCGACATGATGCCAGATAGTTCGATTGTCTCGACCGATGTCGGTCAACATCAGATGTGGGCAGCACAACACATCCAGCCACGTGAGCCTCAAAACTTCATCACCTCAGCCGGGCTAGGCACCATGGGTTTTGGCCTACCTGCCGCAATGGGCGCTTCGGTTGGTCGCCCTGAAGATCAATCCATCCTTATCACTGGTGATGGCTCATTCATGATGAATGTACAGGAACTTGGCACGCTCAAACGTCGCCAGATTCCAGTCAAGATCGTACTGCTCAACAACCAACGTTTAGGCATGGTGCGTCAATGGCAATCGCTGTTCTTTGATGGTCGCCATAGCGAAACCATTTTGGACGACAACCCTGACTTTGTGATGCTGGCAAAAGCATTTGATATTCCGGGCAAAACCATCACCAAGAAAGAAGAAGTTGAACCCGCTCTAAAAGAGATGCTTGCAAGTAAAACCGCTTACTTACTTCATGTATTAATTGATGAAGAAGAAAACGTATGGCCACTCGTTCCACCGGGTGCGTCGAACAGTGAAATGCTGGAGAACACTTAACATGGAAAGATACTTACTCGATATCAAAGCGGACGATAAGCCCGTACTACTTGAGCGTGTTCTTCGCGTTATTCGCCATCGCGGCTTCATCATTAAACAAGTGGCGGCAACCCAAAACCATGAAAGCCATGTCGCCAGTGTCGAGATCATTGTCGACAGTGATCGCCCGATCACCTTTATTACCAATCAAATTGAAAAACTGTGGGATGTTCGCACTGTCGATGTAACCAAAATCGCTCGTGACCAACTACCAAATAACAACTTACAACAAAAAGTTTGTGCATAAGGAAGGCAATACAATGGCGACAAATACAGCAGATTATATTTGGTTTAACGGCGAAATGGTGCCTTGGGCTGAAGCGAACGTTCACGTACTCACGCATGCAATGCATTACGGCACATCCGTATTTGAAGGGGTACGTTGTTACAACACGCCTAAAGGCCCGATTGTTTTTCGTCACCGTGAGCACGCACAACGCCTGAAAGATTCAGCAAAAATCTACCGCTTCCCAATCCCTTATACGGTCGATGAAATCATGGAAGCCACTCGTGAAACCTTGCGTCAAAACAAACTCGAAAGCGCCTACATTCGCCCACTCGGCTTTGTTGGCAACGTCGGTTTAGGTGTTTGCCCACCGGCAGATACCGCAATGGAATTAATCATCGCCGCCTTCCCATGGGGTTCATACCTTGGTGAGGAAGCGTTAGAAAAAGGGGTCGATGCGATGATTTCCAGTTGGAACCGCGCCGCACCCAATACCATCCCAACAGCCGCCAAAGCGGGTGGTAACTATCTTTCATCGCTGCTAGTTGGCGGTGAAGCACGTCGTCATGGCTATGACGAAGGGATTGCACTGAGCGTTGATGGCTACCTGTCAGAAGGTGCCGGTGAGAACATCTTTGTCATTAAAGATGGCGTCATTTTGACCCCACCAACCACCAGCGCGATCCTACCGGGTATCACCCGTGATTCGATCATGACACTGGCACGCGATATGGGTTACGAAGTTCGCGAAGCCAATATTGCTCGTGAAGCACTGTACCTTGCTGATGAAGTATTCATGACCGGAACCGCTGCAGAAGTGGTTCCAGTAAGCACTGTCGATAAAATTGAAGTTGGTTGTGGTAAACGAGGCCCAATAACCAAAGCGCTGCAAGCGGCGTATTTTGGTCTATTCAATGGCACCACTGAAGATAAGTGGGGTTGGTTAGATTACGTTTACTCACAAGAAGCCGCAAAGTAGTAGAGGAATAAGGATATGCCTAAATATAGATCTGCCACCACCACCCACGGTCGTAACATGGCAGGCGCACGCGCATTATGGCGTGCCACCGGCGTCAAAGAAGAAGATTTTGGTAAGCCGATTATCGCGGTAGTGAACTCTTTCACCCAGTTTGTTCCCGGCCACGTCCATCTTAAAGATATGGGCCAACTGGTCGCAGGGGAAATTGAAAAAGCTGGCGGCATCGCTAAAGAATTTAATACCATCGCCGTTGATGATGGTATCGCGATGGGTCATGGCGGCATGCTGTACTCGCTGCCTTCACGTGAACTGATCGCCGATTCAGTTGAATACATGGTGAATGCCCACTGCGCCGATGCGATGGTGTGTATCTCTAACTGTGACAAAATCACTCCGGGGATGATGATGGCCGCGATGCGCCTAAATATCCCCGTAATCTTTGTATCTGGCGGCCCAATGGAAGCGGGCAAAACCAAACTGTCCGATCAAATCATCAAGCTAGATCTAGTTGATGCGATGATCCAAGGTGCCGATCCAACCATTTCCGATGAACAAAGTGAGCAAGTGGAACGCTCTGCCTGCCCTACTTGTGGTTCATGTTCAGGCATGTTTACCGCCAACTCGATGAACTGTTTGACCGAAGCGCTGGGTTTATCTCAGCCAGGCAACGGCTCAATGCTGGCAACGCACGCCGATCGTGAGCAACTGTTTATCAATGCCGGTAAACGTATTGTCGAATTGACTCGTCGTTACTACGAGCAAGATGACGCCTCTGCACTGCCACGCAATATCGCGGATCGCGCTGCATTTGAGAATGCGATGGCGCTGGATATCGCGATGGGCGGCTCAAGCAACACCGTTCTGCACCTGCTCGCCTCCGCGCAAGAAGGTGAGATCGACTTTGATATGAATGACATCGACCAGATGTCTCGCCGCGTGCCGCACTTATGTAAAGTGGCACCATCAACGCCAAAGTATCACATGGAAGATGTTCACCGTGCGGGTGGCGTAATGGCGATTCTCGGCGAACTTGATCGTGCTGGATTACTCAATAACCAAACTCGTACTGTGCTTGGTCTCACCATGCAAGAGCAGCTCGCTCAATACGACATCATGCAAACCGAAGATGAAGCGGTGTTGAAGTTCTTCCGCGCAGGCCCTGCGGGCATTCGTACCACCAAGGCGTTCTCGCAAGATTGTCGTTGGGATCGTCTTGATGATGACCGCGTAGAGGGTTGTATTCGCACCAAAGAAAACGCCTTTAGCCAAGAAGGCGGCCTAGCGGTGCTTTCGGGCAATATCGCGCTAGATGGTTGTATCGTTAAAACAGCCGGAGTTGATGAAGGTAGCCTTGTATTCCAAGGCCCTGCGGTGGTATTTGAAAGCCAAGATACCGCGGTTGACGGCATTTTAGGTGGCAAAGTCAAAGCAGGCGATGTGGTCGTGATCCGCTATGAAGGCCCGAAAGGTGGCCCAGGTATGCAAGAAATGCTGTACCCAACCACTTACCTAAAATCAATGGGGCTAGGCAAATCTTGTGCGCTATTAACTGATGGCCGCTTCTCTGGCGGTACCTCAGGTTTATCAATCGGTCACGTTTCACCAGAAGCGGCGAGTGGTGGCACCATTGGTTTGGTGAACGATGGCGATATTATTGCCATTGATATTCCAAGCCGCTCAATCTCACTGCAAGTAAGTGAGTCAGAATTGGCCGAGCGCCGCGCTAAGCAAGATGCTTTCGGCTGGAAACCAGTCGATCGCCAACGTACCGTGTCATTAGCGCTAAAAGCTTATGCCAGTCTAGCCACCAGCGCTGATAAAGGTGCGGTACGTGATAAAAGCAAACTCGAGGGCTAATCAATGGTCATGAAAGGATTGGTAGAGACTCTATCGCCCGACCAAGCCCTACCATCTGGCGCAGATTATCTGCGTCAGGTGCTGCGCGCGCCGGTATATGAAGTGGCGACCGTCACACCTCTACAAGCGATGCCTCGCTTGTCTGCACGATTAAATAATCAAGTGCAGCTCAAACGCGAAGATCGCCAACCTGTCCATTCTTTTAAACTGCGCGGTGCCTACAATATGGTCGCGAGCTTAACTGAAGAACAAAAAATTGCTGGCGTAATTGCAGCGTCAGCGGGTAATCACGCCCAAGGAATGGCGTTATCTGGTACGAAACTTGGCATTAAAACCACCATCGTGATGCCAAAAACCACGCCAGATATCAAAGTAGACGCAGTACGCAGTTTTGGCGGCAAAGTGGTTCTACACGGCAACAACTTCGATGAAGCCAAAGCCGAAGCGGAGCGCTTATCAGCCAAGCATGGCTACACCTTCGTGCCCCCATTTGATCATCCTCTGGTGATTGCAGGCCAAGGCACAATTGGTATGGAAATGCTGCAACAAAATGGGCACTTGGATTACATCTTCGTACCGGTCGGTGGTGGTGGTTTAGCCGCAGGGGTTGCCGTATTAGTCAAACAACTGATGCCTGAAATTAAAGTCATCGCCGTTGAACCGGAAGATTCGGCCTGCTTAAAGGCCGCACTGGATGCGGGTGAGCCGGTGGTTCTTGATCAAGTCAGCATGTTTGCCGATGGCGTAGCGGTAAAACGCATTGGTGACGAAACTTTCCGTTTATGCCAAAAATACATCGATGGTCACGTTACGGTATCAAGCGACGAAATTTGCTCGGCAGTGAAAGATATCTTTGAAGATACTCGCGCCATTGCGGAGCCCTCTGGTGCTCTCGCACTCGCGGGCTTGAAGAAATATGTCGATAAACAGCAACTGACGGGGAAGCGTTTAGGCACGATTTTGTCGGGCGCCAACACTAACTTCCACGGTTTACGCTACGTATCAGAACGTTGTGAGTTGGGAGAGAAGCGTGAAGGTTTATTAGCCGTCACGATTCCTGAACGCCAAGGCGCTTTCTTTGAATTTTGTAATTTGATTGGTGGCCGTGCCGTGACGGAGTTTAACTACCGTTATAACGACGATTCCTTAGCCAACATTTTTGTTGGTGTTCGCCTCAATGACGGCCAAAGTGAGTTAGACAACATCATCCAAGATCTGCGTGCCGGTGGCTATCCGGTTGTCGATCTCTCCGATGATGAAATGGCCAAACTGCACGTACGTTACATGATTGGAGGCAAACCATCGAAACAACTAAAAGAGCGGTTATACAGCTTTGAGTTTCCAGAATATCCCGGCGCACTGCTGAAATTTCTTAGCACTCTGGGTACCCATTGGAATATCAGCCTGTTCAACTACCGCAACCATGGCGCGGATTATGGACGAGTATTGTGTGGTTTTGAATTAGATGAGCAAGATTTAGCACGCTTCTCACTGCATTTAAGGGAATTAGGCTATCAATGCAAAGACGAAACTAACAACCCGTCTTATCAATTCTTCTTGTCGTAATACGTCAATCGTCAGCCGCTTTCTGCGGTCTGATAGAAACCACTCAACAAAGTCAGCCCTCTCGGCTGACTTTGTTCTATTCTAATGGAGTAAACGCACCCTATTTATGCGCAAAGCGCATAGACTCAATGCTAAAGTTTCATTTTCGTCATACCACATTCCAGACTACACTATCGTTAGTTAATTTATTGCTGTCCCTAAGTGGAGAAACCTATGTTTAACGCTCTGATTTTAAACCAAGAAGAAAAACGTACCATTGCTGCTATCGAGCAGATCGATGAATCACAACTGCCTGAAGGCGATGTATTGATCGAGGTGGATTACTCCTCTTTAAACTTTAAAGACGGCCTAGCAATCACCGGTAAAGGTAAGATCATTCGTAACTTCCCAATGGTACCGGGTATTGACCTTGCGGGTACGGTGATTAGCTCAGAAGACAACCGTTACCAAGCGGGTGACCATGTTGTACTGACTGGTTGGGGCGTAGGTGAAAATCATTGGGGCGGAATGGCGCAACGTGCTCGCCTAAAAGCAGATTGGTTAGTACCACTACCACAAGGCTTAGACAGCAAAAAAGCGATGATGGTGGGTACAGCTGGCTTTACCGCAATGCTTTGTGTACAAGCACTGCTGGATGCCGGTGTAAAACCTGAAGCGGGTGAAGTTCTCGTTACAGGCGCAAGTGGTGGCGTGGGCTCTGTCGCAGTAACACTGCTTGCTCAGCTAGGCTACAAAGTGGCAGCCGTGACGGGTCGTGTTGAACAAAATGGTCCACTACTAGAAAAACTAGGTGCTAGTCGTATTATCGATCGCAGCGAATTTGCTGAGCCAGCTCGCCCACTAGAAAAGCAAATCTGGGCAGGTGCGGTAGACACCGTTGGTAGCAGCGTACTGGCAAAAGTACTGGCACAAATGGATTACAACAGCGCAGTAGCCGCTTGTGGCCTTGCGGGCGGCTTTGACCTTCCGACGACGGTTATGCCGTTTATCTTACGTAACGTACGCCTACAAGGGGTAGATTCAGTTTCATGCCCATTTGAAAAACGTATCGCAGCATGGGAAAAACTGGTTGAGCTACTACCAGACAGCTACTTTGAACAAGCATGTACTGAAGTAGAATTGGCTGAAGCACCAAAATACGCTGAAGACATCACCAATGGTCAAGTGACTGGTCGTGTTGTGATCAAGCTCTAAGCGCTTCTGAGTCATCCCTTAGAGTGAGGAACGATCGAGTAAGGAGTCTCTATACGCTAGAGATTCCTAACATGCCGTTCCTCTATTCCGGAATGACATTTCTAATCAATCTAAACCCATATCTTCAATACGTTTGGCAATCAGACGACTGCACTCTTCTTTAACAATCGCTCGTAACCACTCTTGGGCTGGTGAATGCTCACAGCGCGGATGCCAAATCAATGAATAGTCAAAGGGCGTGAATTGAAACGGCAACGGTTTCACCACCAAGTCATAACGCTCAGCAACCAAATAAGCCAAATCAGCGGGAACCGTAATGATCAACGGCATGGTATCCACAATCGCCAATGCTGCTTCCAAATGATAAGCCCGCAACACCATACGACGCTGTGGGTGACCAACCAAGGCTTGTTCTATTAGTGCTTTCACCCCATCACTCACTGCAATCATCGCGTGAGGATAGCTAAGATAATCGTCTAGACTCATCTCTTGCTCCGCCAGCGGATGCTGTTTAGAGAGCAAGCAAAATACGCCAACGCGGCCAATGACTTCACTACATAAAGGGTCAACGGTCCCAATCGGACGACAAATCGCTAAATCTGCCCCTTCGTAGGTCAACTGATCGGCCAATCGGTCATGCTGTAATGGCAAGAAATTAAGCGATACCAGCGGCGCTTCTTGATAGATGCGGGGGAGCGCAAACGGCAAAATCGTTTGTAATGCATAATCGGTCGTCGCGATGGTAAAGGTTTGCTCGCAACGCTGTGGATCAAACTCACGAGGTGACAGCAGTTGACGTAACGACTCCAGCGGGTCCCCTAAACGCGCATTAATCTCTAACGCTTTTTCGGTTGGGATCAGTTGCTGTCCTTGACGAGTAAACAGTGGATCATTGAGTAAGGTGCGTAAGCGACCTAGCACTCGGCTCATCGCCGACTGACTGAGGTTGAGTCGCGTCGCCGCTTTGCTGACACTGCTTTCTTCAATTAACACTCGCAGTGCGACCAATAAATTCAAATCACGACGATAGATATCTTCTAGTTCCACTTCACTCATCCAAGCTCGATTGATGCTCTAAGTGTACTATTAACAAGTGGAATTTATCGAGTCATCATCGCGATAACTGTCGGTCGCTCTCGATAAATGACTGGAAAAAAAATCCCGCCTTTCGGCGGGGAAGCCCAAGAAAACTGGGGATAGTGTCGGAATGTAGTCGTGTGGAAACAATACCGTGTGCTGATATACGATGTGATAAAGCAACCCTTGCCTCTGGACTCTTTAAGCCAAATCCCTACAATTATGGCTTAAATGGCAAGCTACATCAGACGTCGCCTTATACAGATAGAGCCTTAAATCGATGGGTTTATCGCGGCAGACGACAACTCAAGCACGTTTAAAACTCCTTGGTCACAATTAATTGTTACCAACTTGTTAATTAAATTAAAACAAAATGATCACTTTGCCAAGTGATTATTGAATATTTTTTCTCCACGCGTATTATCAGCGCCTCGTAAAGCAAACAAGTGACGACCATGACATTCAATCCAGAACAGGCTACGCATACTCTAGAAGCAGAAGGACTACGCTGCCCAGAGCCAGTGATGATGGTCAGGAAGACAATCCGTAACATGCAAGAAGGGGATGTACTGCTCGTCAAAGCAGATGACCCATCAACCACTCGTGACATTCCGAGTTTTTGCCGCTTTATGGATCATCAATTAGTTGCTGCGCAAACCGAACAACTGCCTTACCTGTATCTCATTAAGAAGGGGTTGAGCTAAACTTCGCTCAGTTCAGTAGAGAGATAAAATGAAAAACGGCTGCCTAGGCAGCCGTTTGATTATTCGTCGTATTCTATGGTTCTAATTTCCGCCTGCAGCTTGTGAATCTGCTTTTGCATCGCTCGCATCTCTTCATGCATCGGAATTATATGGGCGACACGAATCCACGATTCAACCGTTAATCCCGCCAAAATGATCGCACCTGCAACCATCGGCAACCACATGTCGGTCAGCATCATGCCAAGCAATGTCAGCACCAAACCAAAAGTAAATAGATAGCTTTGACTCTTTGGGGACATCCCCATATAACGTGTCAGCATACTGTCGCCCTCCACCACTATTGTTATGGTTAAAGTAGCATGACAATGATGACACTTATATGTCATCGGTCACGCATTTCACCGATTTTACCTTCAAACGATCACCGATCTCTAACAACATATTGAACGCACAGCTCAATGTAACAAGATAGAAAAAGGCCCTAACCAAAGGTTAGAGCCTGAATCGCATGAGGTCACTTTAATCCGCAGATTATTAGCTACGTGGTTTTAGATCCAACACGTGCAGTAGACGCTCTGGTGTTCCTTCCCAAATCATAGGACGACCTTTAGGGTTGTCTTTTGTCCACCAGCCAGTAAAGCGCTTAGTGTTGTATTGGTAGAAGTTAGGACCAGATAATACCGGAACCGTCACTTGATTTTCAGCAATCAACGCTTGGATATTATTCGCAATTTGGCGCTGCTCTTGGCTATCCGCTGTTTTGTAGAAGCTGTCTAGCAACTTATCCAAATCAGCGTTTTTCCAGTGGTGCATCGCAAAGCGAGGCATACCTTCAGAAGCTTGCAGACGCGAGTGGTAACCGCTGTCCCAATAAGTATGCGGCGTTGGACCATGGAAGTAGTTGGTGTAAGCAATATCGTAATCTCCACCAATCATCGTCTGATTATAGATCGAGAAATCAGGTGTACGAGGCTTCACCTTTATACCAACGTCCGTCAGCTGTTCTGCCGCGAGCATTACGGTATTGTTAAAGTCCGTCCAACCTTGCGGCGATTGAATATTCAACTCAAACTTTTCACCTGATGGCGATTCAACAAAGCCATCACCATCAATGTCTTTGTAGCCTGCTTTCGCGAGAGCCGCTTTGGCTTTTTCTGCTGAGTAGGTCATGAACGGCTTATACTTATTATGAATTTTTTCATCCGACCATGTTTCAAACGCATAGCCTAAACCTGAGGCAAAATCATTTAGTACCCCATTACCATAGTTAGCAATATCAATCAGTGTTTGACGATCCAGAGCCATTGAGAAAGCACGGCGGAACTCAACATCGCTCAAAACTTCATGTTTAACCTTATCTTTCGATTCGTAGTTAAACACAAAGGCTTGTGTCCCTGCAGGCGGATACCAGTAGCCATGATCAGGCGATGTCGCAACATAAGTTTGATCGATATCCGGTACGAATGAACCCGCCCAGTCGATGTTGGAATTCATTAATTCACCCAACACCTGATCATTGTGGCTCATTTGCGGTATGCGTAAACAGTCAACCTCTAGGTTAGCATTGTCCCAGTAGTTCGGGTTACGACACTGCAAGAATAGGGTTGTGGTAAATTGTGGCAGCTCAGTAAACGGGCCAGTACCAACAGGGTTCGAGTTAGTGAATACAGCTGGATCTT
Source organism: Vibrio sp. N418 (assembly GCF_000222565.1). Classification (NCBI taxonomy): domain Bacteria; kingdom Pseudomonadati; phylum Pseudomonadota; class Gammaproteobacteria; order Vibrionales; family Vibrionaceae; genus Vibrio; species Vibrio sp. N418. Next base: position 43,155 of record NZ_AFWD01000054.1, on the reverse strand, counting down.
CAACACTCTTCCATTGATGTTCAGGTACAATCGGTACTTGAACAATCTCATAGCTGATGTTGGTGTTCACTTCATTAAGGTGAAAACGAACTTGGTAAGGTCCCAGCTTTTCTACCGACTTAATTTTGGTGTTAATACCACGATCGTCGATACTTGGGTGTGCTTGCACTAAATTAAACGTGAAAACCACATCGTCAGCATTAAACGTTTCGCCATCAGACCATTTCACCCCTTCGCGTAAATCAAAAGTGATGCTGAGAAGATCATCACTCATCTGATAACCCGTCGCGAGACGGTACTCTGGGATATTACCTTTTAACTCATTAAACACCACCAGCGGCTCATAAATGAAATCACGCGCGGTGTGCAAGCGAGAAACGGCATATGGGTTAAAATTACGAATCAAAGAAGTATAGTGGTGAGGAATAATCGTCACTTTAGACAGACTATCCAGATCAGCAGCAACCACAGATTGCGCAGATAACGTTAATGCAGTACCGATCACTGCAGAGAGTAAGGTCTTTTTCATAGTGATACCTAATGAATGGATACGCACACAAAATAACCACTTTCCCAACAGGCAGCAATCCAACCAAAATCACCAAACAAAACAAAAGGTTGCACGTATGTTACATTCAACCTTCTGTTTGACTCTTGAGCGACATCTTTTTTTCTTGCTTCGCGATAAATTAGCGATTCAATTCAAATTTTATGTTTTAAAATGGTAGAAAATTACAACACTTCGCTTAAAAAGCACGCTTTTATTAATCTAAACAAAATGCGAGCTGATTAAAACTTCACCCATTCATCACTGCTAATTATGCTCATTATTTAAGACATTTTAGTTATAAAACGCCGCACCAATCGCCAAGCAAAGAAACAGCACCGCGCTAATGCGACGAATCAACGCCAATGGCAATTTATCGGCCGACACTTTACCCATCAATACCACAGGCACATTCGCCAACATCATCCCAAGCGTTGTGCCAATAATTACCATCAATAAAGCATTGGTGTATTGAGCACCCAGTATTGAGGTCGCAATCTGGGTTTTATCACCGATCTCAGCAATAAAAAAAGCGATAAAGCTGGTAATAAAAGCACTACGGCCACTGTAAGCCTCCTCTTCATCAAGCTTATCTGGAATTAAAACCCAACCCGCCATCAACAAGAAACTCGCAGCGATCACCCAACGCAAAAGTTCAGGGGACAAATAATCCGCCACCAGCCCTCCAAGCCAAGCGGCCAAAGCGTGATTGATCAGCGTGGCGAATAAGATCGCCAAAATAATAGGAATGGGTTTACGATACCGACTGGCAAGAACCAAGGACAATAATTGGGTTTTGTCACCGATTTCCGCGATCGCAACCGTGGTTAAAGATAGAACGAATACACTCACAACATGCTCATTGCAGGGCGGGGATTATTATAATAAGTACCAAAGACAAACCTCACTCCCCACCCTGGTTCATGATGATTTGTCTAAGGTCTTGCTAAACTTGCCGAGCTTGGCAAGCCTTGGACGCCATGGTGATTTTGCACCAATTATGTTGACGAACAAACTTAACCCATCAGACGATGAATTAAGCAAGCTACTCCCCAAAGACGGCGCAATTCTAATCAGCGCCCCCGCCAACTGCAACCCTCGAGCTGTAACGAAAAATGCCCCTTCAAATTCGATTTAAGCCGTTTAGAGATAAATATGCGGAGAAATAGGCAAACTTAACCTTTCTGGCTATGAAATAAGCAACATTGCCTCTACTCCCATCTACAATATCTGGGTATACTTGATTGTTATTTTTTTTAAATCATTCAGAAGAATCGCGCGAACCTGACTATGCAAAAATACGATATCAAAACCTTCCAGGGAATGATCCTCGCGCTGCAGGATTATTGGGCTCAAAATGGTTGTACGATTGTTCAACCGCTAGATATGGAAGTAGGTGCTGGCACCTCTCACCCAATGACATGTCTACGTGCACTTGGCCCAGAGCCAATGGCAACAGCGTATGTTCAACCTTCACGTCGTCCGACCGATGGTCGCTACGGTGAAAACCCGAACCGTCTGCAGCACTACTATCAATTCCAAGTAGCTCTAAAACCATCTCCAGATAACATTCAGGAGTTGTACCTAGGCTCGCTTGAAGTTCTTGGTGTCGATCCGCTTGTTCACGATATTCGCTTTGTTGAAGACAACTGGGAAAACCCAACATTGGGTGCTTGGGGTCTTGGCTGGGAAGTTTGGCTAAACGGTATGGAAGTAACGCAGTTTACTTACTTCCAACAAGTTGGCGGCCTTGAGTGTAAGCCAGTGACTGGTGAGATCACTTACGGTATTGAACGTCTAGCAATGTACATCCAAGAAGTTGACTCAGTGTACGACTTGGTATGGAACGTCGCACCAGACGGTTCAAACGTCACTTACGGTGATATCTTCCACCAAAATGAAGTTGAGCAATCAACTTACAACTTTGAACACGCAGACGTTGAATTCCTATTCGGCTTCTTTGAGCAGTGTGAGAAAGAGTGTAAAAAGCTACTTGAACTTGAGAAGCCATTACCTCTGCCAGCTTACGAGCGCATCCTAAAAGCAGGCCATGCTTTTAACCTGTTAGACGCACGTAAAGCTATCTCAGTTACTGAGCGTCAACGTTACATCCTTCGTATCCGCGATCTGACTAAGTCTGTCGCAGAAGCGTACTACGCATCGCGTGAAGCACTGGGTTTCCCAATGTGCCGCTCTGCAGAACAAAAAGCGAATAACGAGGAGAAGTAACCCATGGCGCACAATTTTCTAATTGAACTAGGTACCGAAGAGCTGCCACCGAAAGCACTTCGCTCACTAGCAGAAGCGTTTGCCGCAAACTTTGCTGCAGAACTAAACAACGCTGAAATCGCATTTGACGATCTTAAGTGGTACGCGACCCCTCGTCGCCTTGCGCTTAAAGTGGCAAACCTAGCAGCAAGCCAAGCAGACAAAATCGTTGAAAAACGTGGTCCTGCCGTTGCTGCTGCGTTTGATGCAGAAGGCAACGCAACCAAAGCAGCTCAAGGTTGGGCACGTGGTTGTGGCATCACTGTTGACCAAGCAGAGCGCATGGTGACAGACAAAGGTGAATGGCTACTGTTCAAACAAGAAGTGAAAGGTCAGCCAGTTAAAGAGCTTGTGGTCGATTTTGCTGCGAAAGCACTCGCAAACCTACCAATCCCTAAAGCAATGCGTTGGGGTAACTCTGACATTCAATTTATTCGCCCAGTAAAAACGCTAACGATTCTACTTGGTGATGAGCTAATCGAAGGTGAAATCCTTGGCGTGGCTTCTGCACGTACTCTACGTGGTCACCGCTTCATGGGTGAGCGCGAGTTCACGATTGATTCTGCCGATCAATACCCTGCGATTCTTGAAGAGCGCGGCAAGGTAATGGCCGATTATGATGCGCGTAAAGCCATCATTCTGGCTGATGCTCAAAAAGCAGCAGCAGCGGTAGGTGGTGTTGCGGATCTAGAAGATGACTTGGTTGAAGAAGTGACTTCATTGGTTGAATGGCCAGTTGTGCTAACCGCCAAATTTGAAGAAGAGTTCCTAAAAGTCCCTTCTGAAGCCTTGGTTTACACCATGAAAGGTGACCAAAAGTACTTCCCTGTTTACGATGACAACAAGAAGCTACTACCAAACTTCATCTTTGTATCAAACATTGAGTCGAAAGAACCTCGCTACGTTATCGAAGGTAACGAGAAAGTGGTTCGTCCACGTCTAGCGGACGCAGAATTCTTCTTCAATACTGACCGTAAGAGCCCGCTGATTGATCGCCTGCCGCAACTTGAAACGGCGATCTTCCAGAAGCAACTTGGTACGATCAAAGACAAGACAGACCGCATCACTGAACTTGCTGGCTACATTGCTGAGCAAATCGGTGCTGACGTCGAGAAATCTCAGCGTGCTGGCCTGCTAGCGAAATGTGACCTAATGACCTCGATGGTATTCGAATTTACCGATACCCAAGGCGTTATGGGCATGCACTACGCAACGCATGATGGTGAAGATGAGCAAGTTGCTCTAGCACTTTACGAGCAATACATGCCTCGTTTCGCTGGTGATGACCTACCAAGCACAGGTATCTCTTCAGCTGTCGCGATGGCAGACAAGCTAGACACTATCGTAGGTATCTTCGGTATTGGCCAAGCACCAAAAGGTTCAGATCCATTCGCACTACGTCGTGCATCTCTTGGTGTACTACGTATCATCGTTGAAAACGGCTACAACCTAGATCTTGTTGATTTGATCGCGAAAGCGAAATCGCTACTTGGCGACAAGCTAACTAACGCGAACGTTGAAGCTGACGTACTTGAATTCATGCTAGGTCGTTTCCGCGCATGGTACCAAGACGCAGGCTTTAGCATCGATATCATTCAAGCGGTATTGGCACGTCGTCCAACGAAACCAGCTGATTTCGACCAACGTGTTAAAGCGGTATCTCACTTCCGTGAGCTAGACGCAGCAGAAGCACTGGCAGCCGCGAACAAGCGTGTGGGTAACATCCTAGCGAAATTCGATGGCGAACTTGCCTCTGAAATCAATCTAGCACTTCTGCAAGAAGATGCAGAGAAAGCGTTAGCTGAAAGCGTTGAAGTGATGACAGAAGCGCTAGAGCCTGCGTTCGCAACGGGTAACTACCAAGAAGCACTAAGCAAACTGGCAGACCTACGTGAGCCAGTAGATGCATTCTTCGACAACGTAATGGTTATGGCTGATGATGAAGCACTGAAGACAAACCGTCTGACGCTACTGAACAACCTACGTAACCTATTCCTACAGATTGCCGATATTTCTCTACTGCAAAAGTAGTCGGCTAGATAAAACGTTCAATCTGTGCGGATAAACGCTAGTGTAAAAAAGCCCAGCTCATCGAGTTGGGCTTTTTTTATTGAATTGCGATTTTGTGCTTTGCGTCTCTTATCCATTACGGTATGTTCAAGGATTACTCGATTCGTCAGCAATGTACTGGCGCCACGCACATGAAAGCAAACACAATGTATTAGGTTTAACAGCACATGCAGTTCTCTAAATTTGGTGAAAAATTCAATCAATACTCTGGGATAACCCAGTTAATGGACGATTTAAATGATGGCCTACGCACGCCAGGTGCCATCATGCTTGGAGGAGGCAATCCTGCCGCCATTCCTACCATGCTCGATTACTTTCACCAAGCCAGTGACGAGATGCTCGCCAATGGAGAGCTCATAGCTGCGCTTGCCAACTATGATGGACCACAAGGTAAAGATGCTTTTGTAAAAGCATTAGCACAACTGTTCCGCGAAACCTATGGTTGGGATATCAGTGAGAAGAACATCAGCCTAACCAATGGCAGCCAAAGTGGCTTCTTCTACTTATTTAACTTATTGGCAGGTAAACAAGCTGATGGGTCACATAAGAAAGTCTTACTACCACTGGCACCTGAATACATCGGCTATGGTGATGCAGGCATCGATGAAGATATCTTTATCTCCTACCAACCGGACATTGAGCTACTGGATAATGGTTTATTCAAATACCACGTCGATTTTGAACAACTGACGGTGGATGATTCCATTGCTGCGATCTGCGCATCACGCCCAACCAATCCGACTGGTAATGTGCTGACTGACGAAGAAATCCATAAACTGGATAAACTGGCTCGCCAACACAACATCCCACTGATCATTGATAATGCTTACGGCTTGCCGTTCCCAAATATCATCTTTGCTGACGTTCAGCCTTTTTGGAATGACAACACCATCTTGTGTATGAGCCTATCGAAACTCGGCTTACCTGGTGTGCGCTGTGGCATTGTGATTGCCAATGAAGCAATCACTACGGCGATGACGAATATGAATGGCATCATTAGTTTAGCGCCAAGCAGTGTCGGACCAGCCTATGCTAACCATATGATCGAAAAAGGCGATTTACTCAAGCTCAGCACCGAGGTGATTAAACCGTTTTATCAACAAAAGGCTCTGCGTGCTGTTGAGCTATTGCAACAAGCGATCACCGATGAGCGCTTTCGTATCCATAAGCCAGAAGGCGCAATATTCCTTTGGTTATGGTTTGACGAACTGCCTATCACCACCATGGAATTATATGCGCGCTTAAAAGCACGTGGAGTATTGATTGTACCGGGTGAATACTTCTTTATTGGTCAGGAAGAAGGTTGGGATCATGCGCATCAATGCTTGCGTATGAACTATGTTCAAGATGATGAGATGATGCAAAAAGGCATTACTATTATTGCAGAGGAAGTGGCAAAAGCTTACGCCGGTTAAGCAAGTCTATCCAACTCTGCCTATAAATAAAAAGAGCGCCCTTTCCTTGATGGAACGGCGCTCTTTCTCATTCTATAACGTTCGCGGTGAGTTGCGATCGATAGTCACAATAATTAGTTGTTATCAATCAACTGGCTGCCACCAATGGCAATCTTACGTGGTTTCATTGCTTCTGGAACTTCACGAACCAAATCAATATGCAATAAACCATTTTCCATTGAAGCGCCGGCCACCTTAACATAATCCGCTAATTGGAATTTTCGTTCAAAATCACGCTCTGCGATACCTTGATAAACGTAGTTTTTGCCTTCTTCAGCTTTACGTTCACCCTTCACGATCAGCATATTTTCATTCTGAGTCAGATCAAGCTGCTGTTCAGCAAAACCAGCAACCGCCATAGTGATACGGAAGTTATGCTCATCTTTTTGCTCAATGTTATACGGAGGGTAACCGCCAGATGTGTTTTTCGCTGTTTGGTTTTCCATCAAGTTAAACAGACGGTCAAAACCAATTGCATTACGGTATAGTGGTGAGAAATCTACATTACGCATAATCCTATCCTCTTTTTAAGCAATAGTCTCAGCCCGGATGGGGGTCATCCATATGGCGCATTTATGCAAGACAGCGCCGAGCTAAGGGATTCAATCATTCATTCCTCTGACCTACTCTTTAGGTGTGTGGACATGATGTCGAATCGAGAGTTAAGTTGTGGGCTAACACTGAGTATCCTCTCCTGAGCGATCTCGTTTAGCGATTTCAGAGGTGCCAATCTTCTCTTGTTGAGCAAGCCAGCTTTCCCTCTTCATTAATAGATATATGACCTGAACCAGCCACTTTCAAGCGATCTGCTGGAAATTTTTTATTTCTATTCCAAGATCCCCGACTCGCTCGTTCCTCGCTCTCGAGAATGACGCGCTAATATACGGAGAATGAAAAACGCCACTCAGCCACTTTTTGTGTAAACGTCGTGTTCTCAAAACCAAGCGTTACAGCAGCCATATATCGGTTCTCGACGCCTTTATCTCGGTTCTCTCACCCAATAAAAAAGCACCACCCGAAGGCAGTGCTTTCATTTTTATCTTCTCTACGAAAAGAGCTAAACCATTAATTGCTTCGAGGCTAAGTTAGTTCGCATTAGTTCAAGCGAGGCGCACGCAGCATACAAGTGTATGTGAGTCCGCCGAACGCAGAAATCATGCGTAATAACGACGCATCGCAGTGATTAAACGTCTAGGTTCGCTACTTTCAGCGCATTCTCTTCGATGAAGTTACGACGCGGCTCTACTTGGTCACCCATCAGAGTCGTAAACAATTGGTCTGCGCCTACCGCATCTTCAATCGTTACTTGCATCATGCGACGCGTTTCTGGGTCCATGGTGGTTTCCCAAAGTTGATCTGGGTTCATCTCACCTAGACCTTTGTAGCGCTGTAGGCTTAGACCACGACGCGACTCTTTGATTAACCACTCAAGTGCTGCAGCAAAGCTTGCTACTGGCTGAGTACGTTCACCACGTTTAATGTACGCGCCATCTTCAATTAAGCCATCTAACGCTTCAGAAAGAGAGGCTAGTTTGCCGTATTCTTTTGAATTCAGTAGATCTGCGCTCAACGGATAGTAATGCGTCACACCGTGAGTACGAACAACGATCTTAGGTAAGAAGATACCCAGTTCTTCGTTTGCTTCCACTTCAAAGCTGTATTGGCTTGCGCCCACTTCTTTGGCATTTAGCTGATCAACAAGGTTTTGAGTCCACGCTTGAACTGCCGCGGTCTCTTTACATTGTTCAACCGTAATACGCGGGATGTAAAGCAGCTCATGAATCATCGCACGAGGGTAACGACGGCTCATACGATCAACTAATTTAATCGTTGCGTTGTACTGTTGTACTAGTTTCTCTAACGCTTCACCACCTAATGCTGGCGCTTCTGCGTTAACGTGTAGAGAAGCATTATCCAATGCCAAAGCAACTTGGTATTGGTTCATTGCATCTTCATCTTTGATGTACTGCTCTTGCTTACCTTTCTTCACTTTGTAAAGTGGTGGCTGAGCGATGTAGATGTAACCACGCTCAATCAGCTCTGGCATTTGACGGTAGAAGAAGGTCAACAATAGCGTACGGATGTGCGAACCATCGACGTCAGCATCCGTCATGATAATGATGTTGTGGTAACGCAGTTTATCTGGGTTGTACTCGTCACGACCGATACCACAGCCTAGTGCTGTGATAAGCGTTGCCACTTCTTGAGAAGAGAGCATTTTATCGAAACGTGCTTTCTCTACGTTTAGGATTTTACCTTTTAGTGGCAGAATCGCTTGGTTCTTACGGTTACGCCCCTGCTTGGCTGAGCCGCCAGCAGAGTCCCCTTCCACAATGTAGAGTTCAGAAAGCGCAGGGTCTTTCTCTTGGCAGTCTGCCAGTTTACCTGGGAGGCCGGCTAAATCTAATGCGCCTTTACGACGAGTCATTTCACGCGCACGACGCGCAGCTTCACGAGCACGCGCTGCATCGATGATTTTTGAACAAACCATCTTCGCTTCGGTTGGGTTCTCAATTAGGAACTCAGCTAATTTCTCACCCATTGCCGATTCAACGGCTGATTTCACTTCAGATGAAACCAGTTTGTCTTTAGTTTGGCTTGAGAATTTTGGATCTGGCACTTTCACCGAAACAACAGCCGTTAGACCTTCACGTGCATCATCACCTGAAGTGGCCGTCTTCGCTTTCTTAGAGAAGCCTTCTTTATCCATGAATGAGTTTAACGTACGTGTTAGTGCCGCACGGAAACCAGCAAGGTGAGTACCACCATCGCGTTGAGGGATGTTGTTAGTGAAACAGTAGATGTTCTCTTGGAAACCATCGTTCCACTGCATCGCCACTTCAACCGTGATGCCATCTTCACGTTCAAAATCGAAATGGAAAATTTTCTCAATGATAGGCGTTTTGTTGGTGTTTAAATGCTCAACGAAAGCTTGGATACCACCTTCAAACTCAAAGTGGTCGCTCTTATCTTCTTCACGCTCATCGATCAATTTAATTGATACGCCAGAGTTCAAGAAAGAGAGTTCGCGTAGACGCTTAGCAAGAATATCGTAATGGAATTCAAGAACGTTCGTAAACGTTTGATCACTTGGCCAAAAACGAATTTTTGTACCCGTTTTTTCAGTATCAGCAATCACCGTAAGAGGTGCTTGCGGCTCACCATGGCAGTAAGTCTGTGTATGTACATGACCACCACGCCAAATCGTTAGCTCTACTTTTTCTGATAGTGCGTTTACTACTGAAACACCTACGCCGTGTAGACCACCCGATACTTTGTACGAGTTATCATCAAACTTACCACCAGCATGAAGAACCGTCATGATAACTTCAGCTGCTGAAACGTTCTCTTCTGGGTGTAATTCGGTTGGAATGCCACGACCATCATCACTGACTGAAACTGAGTTGTCCTCATGGATTGTCACAACGATGTCTTTACAGTGACCAGCCAACGCTTCATCAATTGAGTTATCTACCACCTCAAAAACCATGTGGTGAAGACCGGTGCCATCATCCGTGTCGCCGATGTACATACCTGGACGCTTACGTACCGCATCCAGACCCTTCAGTACTTTAATACTCGATGAATCGTAATTTTCAGACATGAATTATCTTCCGCTATTTATCGTTGCTCTATTGTGCCATGTTCCACATGGAACATCTTGCCATTCTCACCGCGCATGTCGGCAATATGGCTTTCGGTTATAGAACTTACAAAAACTTGAGCCCCCGTCTCTTTTAAGCAGTCTGCGAGACGCTTACGACGTTGACTATCTAATTCCGATGCAAAGTCATCAATAAGGTAAATGCATTGCTTTCCGGTCATTTCCGTTAAGTGTTGTCCTTGCGCGACGCGCAATGCACACACCATCAACTTAAGTTGACCACGTGATAGCACATCTTCAACTGGTGTTGCGTTTACCTTGATGCGTAAATCCGCTTTGTTTGGCCCACTAAAGGTGTAACCTAACGATTGGTCACGCTCGAAGTTTTTCTCGAGGATTTCCTGATAAGGTGTGTCCTTATCCCAGCCTCTATAATACTTCAATTGAATATCAAATTCTGGCAAAAATAGCTTACATAGTTGCTCAGCTTTGGCGCTCATCTGCTCGATATACAGAGCGCGCCATTGGCTTATATTCTCAGCCAAACGCGCCATTTCTTGATCCCAATAACTGAGCTCTCGATAACTGCGCGCCGTTTTCAATAACGCATTACGTTGCTTGTTTAATCGCTTAAAGCGACCCCAAGCATCAAAAAATGCATTTTCGGTGTGAAACACACCCCAATCAATAAATGCACGACGATGTTTTGGCCCATCCGTCAACAAATCAAACCCTTCAGGGTGAATAAGTTGCAGTGGTAACACCTGCGCCAATTGAGCCAATTTTTGCCCAGATTGACCGCCTATTTTAACCTCTGTCGTGCCATCACGCTGCTTATTAATGCCAATTGGTAGCTCAAATTGATCCGAGTTCAAAAAACGGCCATGTACAAACAGCTCGTCACACTCATTTTGGATCACGCGTCCAGTTAGCGAACTCTTAAAAGAGCGACCATGTCCGAGCAAATAGATCGCTTCTAAGACACTGGTTTTGCCGCTGCCGTTTGGGCCAATAAGAAAGTTAAAGCCTGCTGATAGGTCAATATCACAGGCTTTAATGTTTCGAAATTGCTGAATAATTAGACGAGAAAGCGGCATGCTAGAGTCGAATTGGCATCACCACGTAGAGTGCGCTGTCATCATCAGCGTTTTCAATCAACGCACTGGCGTTGGCATCTGACATTGATAAGCGTACTTTTTCGCAACGAAGCGTATTAAGCACATCCAGAACATAACTCACGTTAAAACCGATTTCGATCGCGTCACCTTCAAAGGTCACGTCTAACATTTCCTCGGCTTCTTCTTGCTCTGGGTTATTAGCGGTAATGCGCATTTCATTATCAGCAAGATTAACGCGCACACCACGGAATTTTTCATTTGATAGAATCGCTGCACGTGAAAAGGCTTGGCGCAACTCATCACAACCCGCTTCTAGGGTTTTGGTCGTAGTTTGCGGCATTACGCGGCGATAATCAGGGAAACGGCCATCCACCAGCTTAGAAGTGAAGACAAAGTTGTTCACTTCAGCACGGACGTTTGAACTACCAATTTGCAAAACAACCGGCTGCTCAGGTGCATCCAGTAGTTTCACCAATTCTTGTACGCCTTTACGCGGAACGATGATCTGCTTAGTTGCAAAATCAGCGCCTAGAGAAACTAAAGAAACCGCCATACGGTGACCATCGGTCGCCACGCTACGCAATGTGGTGCCGTCGATTTCAAATAGCATGCCGTTAAGGTAGTAACGTACATCCTGGTTCGCCATAGAAAATTGTGTCTTCTCAATCAAACCGCGCAGTTCTGCTTGGGTCAGTGATATTTCAACTTCACTTTGCCAATCTTCAATATTAGGGAAATCATTAGCTGGCAATGTCGCCAATGAGAAACGGCTACGGCCAGAGCGCACTTGAACGCGGTCGCCTTCGAGAATAAAGGTAATAACAGAGTCATCAGGCAGGCCACGACAAATATCAAGGAACTTACGTGATGGAACCGTAATGCTACCAGCTTCAAAATCCCCTTCGAGCGTGACGCGGCTGATCAACTCTACTTCTAAATCGGTGGCCGTCATGGATAAGGTATTTTCTTCAACCTTAAGCAAGAGGTTACCTAAGATAGGCAGTGTTGGACGCCCACCTAAAGCACCCGACACTTGTTGCAGGGGTTTAAGTAGATGACTACGTTCGATGGAAAATTTCATAATGCGCTCTTGTTTGAATTCGTTATGGCTTTACGTTTGGCTACGATTCTTTAGCCAATATTAGCAACTGTCTAGAATACCGCGAATTACGATGAAAGGGTACGAATCAAGTTAGAGTAATCTTCTTTGATATCGTGGCTTTCTTCACGCAGTTGAGCAATCTTACGACAGGCATGCAATACCGTCGTATGGTCACGGCCACCAAATGCATCACCGATTTCAGGCAAGCTGTGGTTGGTCAATTCTTTCGATAGTGCCATTGCTAACTGGCGAGGACGCGCAACGGAACGAGAACGGCGTTTTGACAATAAGTCAGCCACTTTAATCTTGTAGTATTCCGCGACGGTTTTTTGAATATTGTCGATGGTCACCAGCTTCTCTTGTAGAGCCAGCAAGTCACGCAATGCTTCACGCACAAAATCAATCGTAATTGGACGACCGGTAAAGTTGGCATTGGCAATCACGCGGTTCAATGCGCCTTCCAGCTCACGAACGTTCGAACGTAGACGCTTCGCAATAAAGAACGCCACTTCATCCGCAAGGTGAATTTGGTGATCTTCCGCTTTCTTCATCAAGATCGCCACGCGCGTTTCAAGCTCAGGTGGCTCGATCGCAACGGTCAGACCCCAACCAAAGCGAGATTTTAAACGATCTTCTACGCCGTTGATCTCTTTTGGATAACGGTCAGAAGTAAGAATGATCTGTTGATTGCCTTCCAATAACGCATTGAAGGTATGGAAGAATTCTTCTTGAGAACGCTCTTTATTAGCAAAGAATTGAATATCATCGATAAGTAACGCGTCAACACTGCGGTAGTAACGTTTGAATTCTTCAATCGCGTTGTTTTGCAGTGCTTTTACCATATCTTGCACGAAGCGCTCTGAGTGCATGTAGATAACTTTCGCGTTCGGCTTGTTATCAATAATGGCATTACCAACCGCATGCAATAGGTGGGTTTTACCCAAACCTGTACCACCGTACAAAAACAGTGGGTTATACGCTGTGCCCGGGTTATCAGAAACCTGACGAGCCGCAGCTAAACCAAGCTGGTTAGATTTACCTTCAACAAAGTTATTAAACTTGTGCTTTGGATTGACGTTTGAGCGGTGGTTAATATCCGCCAACGCTTTATCGTCATCCCAGGTTTTATGTACTGGCTTGCGCGCTTGCAACTGTGCTGGCGCTGATGATTCAGCGGCCACATCAGCTGGTGTGCGTTTAGTCGGCGCCGGTTTTGGCGCAGCAACTGGGCGACTACCTACTTCAAAACGTAAATTAGGGATATCGTTACCGCAGTACTCTTGCAGTAGACGATTAATACTATTGAGATACTTATCACGTACCCAATCCAACACAAAGCGGTTAGGTGCAAATAAGGTAAGTGTATTATCACTGAGCTCCGCTTGTAGCGGACGTACCCACATACTGAATTCTGTAGCTGGTAGCTCTTCTTGAAGCTGTTGCAAACATTGCAACCAAAGCGAAGATGACACAGTGCCCCCACTCGAAGTAAATAGATCGGAAAAGATTAGCGATTTTACCTGTTGATAACCAAGATCACCAGCGATTGATCGGTGATCCAGTGAATAAGATCCAAGTTATTCACAATTATTTTGTGATTATTCGCTGGATCATCACACCTCACCCCAGCCTTACCCACAATTTGATCCACATTTGCCTATTTTTACTCAGATCATCACTTTGGTGATAACTCTGTGAATGAATGTTTTTTTGATCACGTTATCCACAACGTCATCTTTCGTCATTGGACAACGTCTTACCTGTCATCAATGCAATGTGAATAAACCACTATCAATAAACTTATTACTAACCTGTCTAGGTTATCGCTCTTGGTTATTTATCGAATCAAGTCACCAGACAGTAGTATTTACTCCCATAATTAGATGGAGTCTCAATATGAAAAACTGGATTAAAGCAGCCGTTGCTGCAATCGCACTATCCGCTGCCACCGTACAAGCCGCAGATGCCGCTATCACTGAGGTAAAAGTGGGGATGTCAGGTCGCTACTTCCCATTTACTTTTGTGGAAAAAGATAAATTACAGGGGTTTGAAGTCGATTTATGGGATGAGATAGGTCAACGTAACGGCTACCAAGTGGAATACGTGACCGCGAGCTTTTCTGGTTTATTCGGCTTACTGGAAACAGGTCGTATCGACACCATCTCCAATCAAATCAGCATCACCGAAGCGCGCCAAGCCAAATTCCTGTTTGCGGATCCTTATGTGGTTGATGGCGCACAAATTACCGTTCGTAAGGGAAATGACAGCATCCAATCCGTGACCGATCTGGCCGGAAAAACCGTGGCGGTCAATTTAGGATCAAACTTTGAGCAACTATTGCGCAGCTACGATAAAGACAACCAAATTACGATCAAAACTTACGATACCGGTATTGAGCATGATGTCGCGTTAGGTCGCGCCGATGCATTTGTGATGGATCGCCTTTCTGCACTAGAGTTAATTAAAAAGACTGGGCTTCCGTTACAGCTGGCGGGTGAACCGTTTGAAACCATCGAAAACGCCTGGCCATTTTTAAACAACGCTCGTGGCCAGCAACTGCAAAGCGAAGTCAACCAAGCACTCGCCGCTATGCGCGCCGATGGCACATTAGCCACGATTTCTGAGAAATGGTTTGGAGCGGACATTACGCACTAAAGCGTTGTATTACTCGCCACACCAATGGCTCGTCAAACAAAGGTGGATTTATTCCACCTTTTCTTTCTCTTTTAGGTAAACATTTATGGGATTCGATTTTCACTACATGCTGGAACTGATGCCGATCTTGCTTAAGTATCTCGGCACCACAATGGAAATGGCCACGTTAGGGTTGGTTTTCGCACTCACTTTAGCGGTCATTTTGGCCAATATTCGCGTGTTTCGCATCCCGGTGCTTGATCAACTCAGTCAGCTCTACATTAGCTTTTTCCGCGGTACACCGCTGTTAGTACAACTATTTTTACTCTATTACGGTTTACCACAAATCTTTCCGATCATGGTCGGTGTCGATGCGTTTAGTGCTGCCGTAATCGGCCTTACTTTGCATTTCGCCGCCTACATGGCTGAAACGATTCGCGCCGCCATTATCGGTATCGATCGTAGCCAAATGGAAGCCAGTTTGTCTGTGGGAATGACCACTAATCAAGCGATGCGCCGCATTATTTTGCCGCAAGCAACCAGAGTTGCTCTCCCTTCATTGATGAACTATTTCATCGATATGATCAAATCAACGTCGTTAGCTTTTACCTTAGGCGTAGCCGAAATTATGGCTAAAGCGCAGATGGAAGCCTCTTCGAGTTTCCGCTTTTTTGAAGCATTTTTAGCCGTTGCATTAATTTATTGGGGCGTAGTACTGATTTTGACCCGAGTGCAAACATGGGCAGAAGTAAAATTAAATAGGGCCTATTTACGATGATCCGACTAAATAACATTCACAAACACTTTGGCGATACCGAGATATTAAAAGGCATTGACCTTGATATTAATCAGGGAGAGATCATCGTTATTATCGGTTCAAGTGGCACCGGTAAATCGACACTATTACGCTGCGTAAACTTTTTAGAGCAAGCCGATCAAGGCTCGATTCAAATTGATGATGTCATCGTCGATACCGCGAAACACAGCAAAGCAGAAGTACTCGCGCTACGAAGGAAAACCGCTTTTGTGTTTCAAAATTACGCTCTGTTTGCTCATATGACAGCACGACAGAACATTGCTGAAGGCCTGATTACTGTGCGCGGTTGGACAAAAAAGGCTGCATTAGAAAAAGCACAGCAAATACTTGATAATATTGGACTTAGCGACAAAGGTGACAGCTATCCCGCCGCCCTTTCTGGTGGTCAACAGCAACGTGTAGGCATTGGCCGAGCGATGGCTCTTCAGCCCGAACTGCTGTTATTTGATGAACCGACTTCGGCACTCGATCCAGAATGGGTAGGTGAAGTATTACAGTTGATGAAACAGCTCGCGACCCAGCATCAAACCATGCTGGTGGTCACTCATGAAATGCAATTTGCCAAAGAAGTTGCCGATCGTGTGATCTTCATGGCAGATGGGCATATTGTTGAACAAGGATCGCCACAAGAGTTGTTCGATAATCCCCAAGATCCAAGATTGCAAAAATTTCTCAATCAGGTGTCGGCAAAATAAAGATCAAGATAAGGATCGTTTGATCCTTGAGATTTTGCTCACACTACGTATAATCGCCCGACGCGGAATTTCACACACATGAGTCGTTGACACAATTTGTGAGTGTGATTACAATTCCGCCTCTTTGTTGAGAGGCGTCGGTTGTCCTCTATATATATAAAGAAGACTACATGCCCACGCCGGGTTAACTAAAGAACCTAAAACTACTGATCAGTAAGGTAATTATCATGAAACGCACTTTTCAACCTACAGTTCTAAAGCGCAAGCGTACTCACGGCTTCCGTGCACGCATGGCTACTAAGAACGGCCGTAAGGTTATCAATGCACGTCGTGCAAAAGGCCGTGCGCGCCTGTCAAAATAATAATTAATTTATTTTGAATACGTACGCGTTCAATCGGGAGTTACGCTTGTTAACTCCCGAGCATTATCAAAACGTCTTCCAGCAAGCTCATCGAGCAGGCTCACCTCATTTCACCATCATTGCACGCAATAATAACCTATCTCATCCTCGACTAGGTTTGGCTGTTCCTAAGAAGCAAATCAAAACTGCTGTTGGTCGCAACCGCTTTAAACGTCTATCTCGTGAAAGTTTCCGTAATCATCAACATCAACTTCCAAACAAAGATTTTGTTGTAATTGCCAAGAAATCTGCGCAAGATTTAAGCAATGACGAAATGTTTAACCTATTTGAAAAGCTATGGCAGCGTCTGTCTCGCCCATCACGTGGCTAGCCATCGGCGTCGTCCGACTCTATCAAGGCCTCATTAGTCCTCTAATCGGACCACGCTGTCGTTTCCATCCAACTTGTTCAAGTTACGCTGTAGAAGCGCTGAAAGCTCACGGTTTTGTAAAAGGATGTTGGTTATCCAGCAAACGTCTATTAAAATGCCACCCTCTAAGTGAAGGGGGCTTTGACCCCGTTCCACCAATTCAAAAACAAGACAGAGATAAATAACGATGGATTCTCAACGTAATATCCTGTTAATCGCTCTAGCTTTGGTGTCCTTTCTACTTTACCAGCAATGGAATGTAGCTAAGAATCCAGCGCCGCAAGCGATTGAACAGGCTCAATCAAGCAGCTCCCTACCTGCACCATCTTTTGCCGATGAGCTTGACCCAGCGCCATCTCAACAGGCAGCTGCAAAAATCATTACTGTAACAACGGATGTATTAACTCTGTCTATTGATGCGGTTGGTGGTGATGTTGTTCAAGCTGATCTAAACCAATACTCAGCAGAATTGGATTCTCCAGAACGTTTTGAACTACTGAAAAACGAACCTGGCCATCAATTTATTGCTCAAAGTGGTCTTGTTGGCCCACAAGGCATCGATTTAAGCAGCACGAACCGTCCTGCTTACACTGTCAGCGCAGATAGCTTTGAGCTAACTGATGGTGTTGATGAACTTCGCATCCCTATGACTTTCTCTGCCAATGGCCTTGATTACGTCAAAACCTATGTATTAGAACGTGGCAGCTATGCCGTTAACGTTGAGTACGATGTGGTCAACAACTCAGGCAACAATGCGACTTTCGGTATGTACGCCCACCTACGTCAAAACGTAATGGATGATGGCGGCAGCATCACTATGCCAACTTACCGTGGCGGTGCTTACTCGACTCAAGACGTTAACTACAAGAAATACAGCTTCGATGATATGCAAGATCGCAACCTGTCTCTTAACCTGACTGACGGTCAAGGTTGGGCAGCAATGATCCAGCACTACTTCGCAACAGCATGGATTCCTCGTGACGAACCAGGCACAAACTTGTACACCCGTGTGATTGGCAACCTTGCTGATATCGGTGTGCGCATGCCAAACAAAACCATCGCAACAGGTGACACAGCAAACTTCACCGCAACACTATGGGTAGGTCCTAAACTGCAAAATCAAATGGCAGAAGTCGCACCGCACCTAGACCTAGTAGTCGATTACGGTTGGTTATGGTTCATCGCGAAGCCACTACACTCACTATTGTCGTTTATTCACGGTTTCGTGGGTAACTGGGGTGTGGCAATCATCTGTTTGACCTTTATCGTTCGTGGTGCCATGTACCCACTAACGAAAGCGCAATACACTTCTATGGCGAAAATGCGCATGCTACAACCTAAGTTGGCAGCAATGCGTGAGCGTATCGGCGATGACCGTCAACGCATGAGCCAAGAAATGATGGAATTGTATAAGAAAGAAAAAGTGAACCCGTTAGGCGGCTGTTTACCTCTGATTCTACAAATGCCTATCTTCATTGCGCTTTACTGGGCACTAATGGAATCGGTTGAGCTTCGTCACTCACCATTCTTCGGTTGGATTCACGATCTATCAGCGCAAGACCCATACTACATCTTGCCATTGTTGATGGGTGCGTCGATGTTCATGATTCAAAAAATGAGCCCAACAACCGTTACCGATCCAATGCAGCAGAAGATCATGACCTTTATGCCGGTTATGTTTACCTTCTTCTTCCTGTTCTTCCCATCAGGCCTAGTACTGTACTGGTTGGTATCGAACATCGTAACGCTTATCCAGCAATCGCTAATCTACAAAGCGCTGGAAAAGAAAGGCTTACACACTAAGTAAGCAATAAATCAAAGACAAAGGCGGCCAAAAGGTCGCCTTTTTTATTTGAGCTGATTACAATTCAGCTAATTATGTTTTTATCGCGCCGATACGGCACATTCAATCACAGGCACTCTTTATGACTACAGATACCATTGTCGCTCAAGCTACCGCACCGGGTCGTGGCGGTGTCGGTATTATTCGCGTCTCAGGCCCTTTAGCTGAGAAAGTGGCACTTGAAGTGGCAGGCAAGGCGCTACGCCCTCGTTACGCGGAATACCTGCCATTTTGCGACGAAGCAGGGAAACAACTCGATCAAGGCATTGCACTCTTCTTCCCTAACCCTCACTCCTTTACTGGTGAAGATGTTTTAGAGCTGCAAGGCCACGGTGGTCCCGTAGTCATGGATATGCTGATTAAACGTATTCTTAAAATTGACGGCATCCGTACCGCACGTCCTGGCGAATTCTCAGAGCGCGCTTTCCTGAACGATAAGTTGGATTTGGCGCAAGCAGAAGCGATTGCAGACCTGATTGATGCCAGCTCAGAAGAAGCGGCGAAATCCGCGCTGCAATCACTGCAAGGCGCTTTCTCACAACGTATTAATACCTTGGTCGATTCTCTTATCTATCTACGTATCTATGTTGAAGCGGCGATTGATTTTCCAGAAGAAGAAATTGATTTCTTGGCCGATGGTAAAGTCTCTGCGGATTTACAAGCCATCATTGATAATCTGGCTGCGGTGCGCAAAGAAGCCAACCAAGGTTCGATTATGCGCGAAGGGATGAAAGTGGTGATCGCTGGACGCCCGAATGCTGGCAAATCCAGTCTATTGAATGCATTGTCAGGCAAAGAGTCAGCCATTGTGACCGATATTGCCGGTACAACACGTGATGTTTTACGTGAACATATCCATATTGATGGCATGCCACTGCACATTATTGATACCGCAGGCCTACGTGAAGCATCCGACGAAGTTGAAAAAATTGGTATCGAACGCGCTTGGGATGAAATAAAACAAGCCGATCGCGTATTATTTATGGTTGATGGCACCACCACTGATGCCACCGATCCAAAAGAAATTTGGCCTGATTTTGTTGATCGTTTACCTGATAACATCGGTATGACGGTTATTCGCAACAAAGCGGATCAAACTGGTGAAGATCTTGGTATTTGCCATGTTAATTCTCCAACATTAATCCGTTTATCGGCTAAGACTGGCCAAGGGGTCGATGCACTGCGTAATCACCTAAAAGAGTGTATGGGCTTTGCTGGCGGCCACGAAGGCGGCTTTATGGCACGTCGTCGCCATTTAGAGGCACTAGAGAAAGCAGCAGATCATCTCGACATTGGTCAACAGCAGCTTGAAGGCTATATGGCTGGAGAAATTTTGGCTGAGGAGCTACGTATTGCTCAGCAACACCTAAATGAAATCACCGGTGAGTTTAGCTCAGACGACTTACTTGGACGCATCTTCTCTTCATTCTGTATCGGTAAATAATGCAAAAACGCGCCCTTGAGGCGCGTTTTTTAATTCAATCTCGCTAACGTTTTTCCTAACGAAGCATTGGTAATAAGGAAATCAAATGATTCATATCATTACTGGCAGCACCTTAGGGGGTGCAGAGTATGTCGGTGATCATCTTAGTGATCTGCTGATAGAAAAGGGCTTTGAAACAACGATCCATAATCAACCTAATTTGGATGAGATCAAGAACGATGGCGCTTGGTTGATCATCACTTCAACCCATGGTGCAGGGGATTACCCAGACAACATTCGCCCTTTTATTCAAGCGCTACAGACAACACCACCGAAAATGTCAGAGGTGAAATTTGCAGTATTAGCGATTGGAGATTCAAGCTATGACACCTTCTGTGCGGCAGGTAAACACGCTCATGATTTGCTGCTAGATATCGGCGCAAATGCCATTTCTGATTGTTTTACCATCGATATATTGGCTCATTCAGTCCCAGAAGACGCCGCTGAAGCTTGGTTAAGTGACAATATTAACCAGTTATAGGCCCAATTTTGCTTAACAAGGTCAGCTCTCGCTGGCCTTTTTTTACGTCTATGGATAGAAACAGACAGCTTGGTTCGATTCAAGTGAACAAAAAACAACCGAACGGACTGTGCATAACTAGTACGTTATCCGGTGATTAACCTATAGTTATCCCAATAACAACTTTGTTCGTCACGACCCCCTGTGTATAACCACCCTTTTTGATCCCAGCTAATCCTCATCATGATCAAAGTAAGATCACATGATATGATCCATAAAAGATCCATGATCTTGTTGATCATTTTTCACTTATCCACAGAGATCGTCGATCCTAATAATAGATCTAATAAAAGATCATATATATAGATCTTATATATATTAACTTCGCCCACTAAACTTAAAAAACACAAAAGCCTTTTTCTCTCTACACGAAAGCAGGTAGAATATCGCTCTTTTATCTGTCCGAATTATCTGAATACCAGAGGTCAGTTCATGCTTTATCACGAAAACTTTGACGTCATTGTTGTTGGTGGCGGTCACGCAGGAACGGAAGCCGCACTCGCATCAGCGCGTACAGGGCAAAAAACCCTCTTACTCACCCATAACATTGACACTTTAGGGCAAATGTCTTGTAACCCTGCCATTGGTGGTATTGGTAAAGGTCATCTTGTCAAAGAAGTCGATGCTATGGGCGGATTAATGGCTCAAGCCATTGATCATGCTGGTATTCAATTTCGCACTCTCAATGCATCAAAAGGTCCTGCGGTACGCGCTACTCGCGCTCAAGCGGATCGAGCGTTGTACAAAGCGTACGTTCGCGATGCTTTAGAAAATGCGCCAAACCTCACCTTGTTCCAACAATCAGTCGATGATCTTATTGTTGAAAACGATCAAGTGATGGGTGTTGTAACCCAAATGGGCCTTAAATTCCGCGCTAAAGCCGTTGTATTGACCGTTGGTACCTTCCTTGGTGGTAAGATCCATATCGGTATGGAAAACAGCGCAGGTGGCCGCGCAGGCGATCCTCCTTCGATCGCTCTTGCCGATCGTCTACGTGAAATGCCATTCCGTGTCGATCGTCTAAAAACGGGTACTCCACCACGTATCGATGCTCGTAGTGTCGATTTCTCAGTGTTGGAAGCGCAACACGGTGATAACCCAACGCCTGTATTTTCGTTTATGGGTTCACGTACTCATCATCCACGACAGATTCCATGTTTTATCACTCATACCAATGAGCGTACGCATGATGTCATTCGTAACAACCTTGACCGCAGCCCGATGTATGCTGGTGTGATTGAGGGTATTGGCCCACGTTACTGTCCGTCGATTGAAGACAAAGTGATGCGTTTTGCGGATAAGAACAGTCACCAAATTTTCATTGAACCTGAAGGTTTAACCACACACGAACTCTATCCAAATGGTATTTCCACCAGCTTACCGTTTGATGTTCAAGTACAAATTGTTCGTTCGATGAAAGGCTTTGAAAACGCCCATATCGTGCGTCCAGGTTACGCAATTGAGTATGATTTCTTTGATCCTCGCGACCTGAAACATACCTACGAAACCAAATTTATTAGTGGTTTATTCTTTGCTGGTCAAATCAACGGTACCACTGGCTACGAAGAAGCGGCGGCACAAGGTTTGATGGCCGGTTTGAATGCGAGTCTCTTCAGTCAAGACAAAGAAGGTTGGAGCCCACGCCGTGATGAAGCTTACGTTGGCGTATTGATTGACGATTTGTCGACCATGGGTACCAAAGAACCATACCGCATGTTTACCTCACGTGCTGAATACCGTTTGTTGCTGCGTGAAGATAACGCCGACCTACGTTTGACGGAAAAAGCCCGTGAACTTGGCTTGATTGATGATGCTCGTTGGGCGCGCTTCAACGAGAAAGTGGAGAACATGACGACAGAGCGCCAACGTTTGAAAGAAACGTGGATGAATCCAAATTCTGTCGGTATTGATGCGCTAAACAGTGTGCTGAAAACGCCAATGGCGCGTGAAGCCAGCGGTGAAGATCTTTTGCGTCGTCCTGAAATGACGTATGCACAATTGACTCAGCTTGATGCATTTTCTCCAGCACTGGAAGATCAGCAAGCGGCTGAGCAAGTTGAAATTCAAGTCAAATACGACGGTTACATTAAGCGTCAACAAGAAGAAGTGGAGAAATCACTTCGTCATGAGAACACGAAACTGCCCGTTGATCTTGAATACAGCGATGTGAAAGGTTTATCGAATGAAGTGGTGCTTAAGCTAAACGATGCTAAACCAGAAAGTATTGGTATTGCATCGCGTATCTCCGGTATCACGCCAGCTGCGATCTCTATTTTGCTCGTGCATCTTAAAAAACACGGTTTATTGAAAAAAGGCGAGGAAGCTTAATGTCGCTATTACGCCAAAAGCTTGATCAATTAATTGATCAAACAGATTTATCCGTGACGGATCATCAACGTGACCAGTTAATTGGTTACGTTGAAATGCTCAATAAGTGGAATAAAGCGTACAACCTGACTTCAGTACGCAATCCAGAAGAAATGTTGGTGAAACATATTCTAGATAGCATCATTGTCAGCACTCATTTAGAAGGTGAGCGCTTTATCGATGTCGGTACTGGCCCTGGTTTACCTGGTATCCCATTGTCGATCATGTGCCCAGAGAAAGAGTTCCATTTATTGGATAGCTTAGGTAAGCGTATTCGCTTTATTAAGCAGGTTGTGCATGAGTTAAAAATCGAAAACGTGACGCCGATTCAAAGTCGAGTGGAAGAGTATCTACCTGAAGAGAAGTTTGATGGTGTACTAAGCCGTGCCTTTGCTTCAATGTTAGATATGGTTGAGTGGTGTCATCATTTGCCGAAAGAAACCACTGGTCGCTTTTTAGCATTGAAAGGCCAATTATCACAAGATGAGATTTCAGAGCTCCCAGAGTGGTGTTATGTGACCGATGTCAAAGCTTTGCAAGTTCCTCAATTGGAAGGTGAGCGTCATCTAGTAATCTTATCGCGCAAGGAATAATAGCGAGGTAGATCGTGGGAAAAATTGTAGCCATTGCCAACCAAAAAGGCGGTGTTGGAAAAACAACGACTTGTATAAACTTAGCCGCGTCTATGGCCGCGACTAAGCGCAAGGTATTGGTTATCGATCTTGACCCTCAAGGCAACGCGACTATGGCCAGTGGTGTCGATAAGTATCAAGTTGACGCCACTGCTTATGAGTTGCTTGTTGAAGATGTGCCGTTTGAAGAAGTCGTGGTGACGAAAACGTCTGGCCACTACGACCTTATCGCTGCAAATGGCGATGTGACGGCCGCTGAAATTCGACTGATGGAAGTGTTTGCTCGCGAAGTTCGCCTAAAGCAAGCGCTTGCGTCGGTTCGCGATAACTATGATTTCATCTTTATCGATTGTCCTCCTTCTCTAAACCTTCTTACAATCAACGCGATGGCGGCTGCAGATTCTGTGCTAGTGCCAATGCAGTGTGAGTACTTCGCACTAGAGGGTTTAACCGCGTTAATGGATACCATTAGCAAACTCGCAGCTGTTGTAAATGAGAATCTCAAAATCGAAGGGTTACTACGAACGATGTATGACCCTCGTAACAGACTGTCTAATGAAGTATCTGATCAATTGAAAAAACACTTTGGTGACAAAGTGTACCGCACTGTTATTCCTCGCAATGTTCGTCTCGCAGAAGCCCCAAGTCATGGTAAGCCTGCGATGTATTACGACAAATATTCTGCTGGAGCCAAAGCTTATTTAGCGTTGGCTGGCGAAATGTTGCGTCGCGAAGAAGTACCTGCATAAATCATCATAATTTAAGGAACGTAAACCCATGTCTAAACGTGGTTTAGGTAAAGGGCTTGATGCTCTTCTTTCGACCAGTTCATTGGCGCGCGAAAGACAGCAAACAGCCATCAATAGCCAAGCTTTGTCTAGCAATGGTGAGTTAACGGAACTTAGCGTAACCAGCTTACGCCCAGGCGTGTATCAGCCACGTAAAGATATACAGCCAGAAGCGTTAGAAGAGTTGGCTGCCTCTATTGAGTCACAAGGCATTATCCAGCCAATAGTGGTTCGTATGGTGGAAGGTGGCCGCTATGAGATCATTGCCGGAGAAAGACGTTGGCGTGCGGCGAAAAAAGCCGGCCTTAGCCAAGTACCGTGTTTGATCAAACGTGTCGAGGATCGTGCTGCGATCGCGATGGCATTGATCGAAAATATTCAGCGTGAAGATCTGAATGTCATCGAAGAAGCGCAAGCATTAGAGCGCTTACAAAATGAATTTTCACTGACACATCAACAAGTCGCTGATGTGATTGGTAAATCTCGAGCTGCTGTGAGTAACATATTACGTCTAAATCAGCTCGAAAATGATGTAAAGAGTTTAGTTTCTGGTAATCAGCTTGATATGGGGCATGCTAGAGCGTTGTTGGCTTTAGAAGGCACTCAGCAAATTGAAATTGCTCAGCATGTTGCGCACAAAAATTTGACCGTTCGCCAAACCGAGCAGTTAGTGAAAAAGTGTCTACAGCCTCAGGTTGAAGTAAAAAGCGTGTCACACGACGAAGAAACCCAACATATGTCACAAAAATTGAGTGAAATGCTGGGTGCAAAAGTGTCGATTGTCCGTTCTAATAACGGTAAAGCAAAAGTCACCATTAGTGTGGAAGAGCCCGAAAAGCTGGCACAATTGATTGCCAAGTTAGAGAGCTAGATGAGATAATTGATCTCAATCAATTTATGCAAAAAACGAATTTTTGTGTAAAAGTTGTCGGTTTGTAAACAAAATTGTAACTTTTTGCTGTGTTTTCATTGCATTCAGTTCGACTCACCGTATAATTTTTGCAAATTTCCTCAGCGTCTAAGGATGTCTCGCTGTGGATTTTACTAGAGGTACGAATACATGGTAGCTGCGTTGGCTAGACCAGGACGAGAGCTTGCTAAGCAATTGTTAATGATCCAGCTTGGCGCGGTTACATTAGTGGCGGCGGGAATGGCTGCGACTGTGAATGTTGAATGGGGTCTTTCTGCACTTATTGGCGGCGGCATTTTTGTCATTGCTAATGCGGTGTTTGCTTTATGTGCTTTTGCATTTAGCGGCGCGCGGGCAGCAAAGAAAGTTGCGGCATCTTTTTTTACAGGTGAAGCGCTAAAAATCCTTATCACAGTAGCTCTCTTCTCTCTTGTCTACATGTATATACAGGTGGAACTTGTTCCCCTAAAACTAACCTATTTACTGGCACTAGGTATTAATATCTGTGCGCCAGTGCTATTCATTAACAACAATAAATAGGATGAGTTATGGCTGCGCCAGGTGAAGCGCTACTAACACAATCCGGATATATTGCCCACCACCTCTCTAACCTCTCTTTAGCTAAGTTAGGTTTAGTAGCGGAAGAAGCAAGCTTCTGGAATGTGCATATCGATAGCCTGTTATTTTCTTGGTTTACTGGTTTAATTTTCTTAGGAATTTTTTACAAGGTCGCGAAGAAAGCAACAGTCGGTGTACCAGGTAAGCTTCAGTGTGCTGTAGAAATGATCGTTGAATTTGTCGCGGAAAACGTCAAAGACACGTTCCATGGACGCAACCCTCTGATAGCGCCTTTAGCACTAACTATCTTTTGTTGGGTATTTTTAATGAACGTGATGGACTTAGTTCCTATCGATTTCTTACCTTACCCAGCAGAGCATTGGCTCGGAATCCCTTACTTGAAAGTGGTACCGTCAGCTGATGTGAACATCACCATGGCTATGGCACTAGGCGTATTCGCTCTGATGATTTACTACAGCATCAAAGTGAAAGGTCTGGGCGGCTTTGCAAAGGAATTGGCTTTACATCCATTCAATCACCCAATCATGATCCCGTTTAACCTTCTGATTGAAGTGGTATCGCTACTGGCGAAACCTCTGTCACTTGGTATGCGTCTATTCGGTAACATGTTTGCTGGTGAGGTTGTATTCATCCTTTGTGCGGCAATGCTACCATGGTACTTACAATGGATGGGCTCACTACCATGGGCAATTTTCCATATTTTGGTAATTACGATTCAAGCATTCGTGTTCATGATGTTAACTATTGTTTATCTATCAATGGCACACGAAGATAGTGATCATTAATTTTTTTAAGCTTTTTATTTGGGCACATAAGCCAACAACTATAAATTGGAGATAGTAATGGAAACTTTACTGAGCTTTTCTGCAATCGCCGTAGGTATTATCGTCGGTCTTGCTTCTCTTGGTACTGCGATTGGTTTCGCACTTCTTGGTGGTAAATTCCTTGAAGGTGCAGCACGTCAACCAGAAATGGCTCCTATGCTACAAGTTAAGATGTTCATCATCGCTGGTCTACTTGATGCGGTTCCAATGATCGGTATCGTAATCGCGCTACTGTTCACTTTCGCAAACCCATTTGTGGGTCAACTAGCAGGCTAATTAACAACTCTGTTAATTGTATTTTTGTAGTTGATTCTTAAAAGGGAGTAGCTGTTGTGAATATAAACGCAACTCTGCTAGGTCAAGCAATCTCGTTCGCACTGTTTGTGTGGTTCTGCATGAAATATGTATGGCCGCCACTAATGAGTGCGATTGAAGAACGTCAGAAAAAAATCGCTGACGGTCTACAAGCGGCAGAACGAGCTTCTAAAGACTTGGACCTAGCACAAGCCAACGCTTCTGATCAATTGAAAGAAGCGAAGCGCACAGCAACTGAGATCATTGAGCAAGCGAACAAGCGTAAAGCTCAAATTCTAGATGAAGCTCGTGAAGAAGCTCAGGCAGAACGCCAGAACATTCTTAATCAAGCTGAAGCGGAACTTGAAGCTGAACGCAACCGTGCGCGCGATGACCTGCGTAAACAAGTTGCGACTCTGGCTGTCGCTGGTGCTGAGAAAATCCTTGAGCGTTCTATCGATATCGATGCGCAAAAAGATATTCTCGACAACATTACTGCAAAACTTTAAGTCTGGGGGCGCATATGTCTGATTTGACTACTATCGCACGCCCCTATGCTAAAGCAGCTTTCGACTTTGCAGTGGAAAAAGATCAACTAGACCAATGGGGTCAGATGTTGTCTTTTGCTGCTGAAGTTGCCAAGAACCAACAAGTAAAAGAGCTGTTAACCAGCTCTATGTCTGCCGATAAATTGGCAGAAATATTTGTTGCTGTTTGCGGTGAACAAGTTGATGCACACGGTCAAAACCTATTGCAGGTAATGGCTGAGAATGGTCGTTTAACGGCCCTTCCTGATGTAAGTGAGCAATTCTTCGCATTGAAGAAAGAGCACGAGAAAGAAATCGATGTTGATGTTATTTCAGCATTTGAACTTTCAAGTGAACAGCTAGCAAACATCAGCAGCAAACTTGAAGTGCGTTTAGCGCGCAAAGTGAAGCTGACTTGCAGTGTAGATCAGGCCCTACTTGGTGGGGTAATAATTCGAGCCGGAGACCTAGTCATCGATGACTCAGCGCGTGGTCGTTTGAACCGCCTGAGCGATGCATTGCAGTCTTAATGGGGATTGGAGCATGCAACTTAATTCCACTGAAATTAGCGATCTAATCAAACAACGCATCGAATCTTTCGAAGTTGTTAGTGAAGCTCGCAACGAAGGTACTATCGTATCGGTAAGCGATGGTATCATCCGCATTCACGGCCTAGCGGACGTGATGCAAGGTGAAATGATTGAATTACCGGGTGGCCGTTATGCACTAGCACTTAACCTTGAGCGTGACTCGGTTGGTGCGGTTGTAATGGGCCCATTTGCTGACCTTAAGGAAGGCATGAAAGTTACAGGTACTGGCCGCATTCTTGAAGTGCCAGTTGGTCCAGAATTGCTAGGTCGCGTAGTGAACACACTAGGTGAACCTATCGATGGTAAAGGTCCAATCGAAGCGAAACTAACTTCACCTGTAGAAGTGATTGCACCAGGCGTAATCGACCGTAAATCGGTAGATCAACCTGTGCAAACTGGTTACAAGTCAGTTGACTCAATGATCCCAATCGGTCGTGGTCAGCGTGAACTTGTTATCGGTGACCGTCAAACTGGTAAAACAGCGATGGCGATCGATGCAATCATCAACCAGAAAAACTCTGGTATTTTCTCAATCTACGTAGCTATCGGTCAGAAAGCATCGACCATCGCTAACGTGGTTCGCAAACTAGAAGAGCACGGCGCACTAGCAAACACTATCGTGGTTGTGGCATCGGCTTCTGAATCTGCTGCGCTACAATACCTAGCGCCATACGCAGGTTGTGCGATGGGTGAATACTTCCGTGATCGCGGCGAAGACGCACTGATTGTTTACGATGATCTATCTAAACAGGCTGTTGCTTACCGTCAGATCTCTCTACTACTAAAACGACCACCTGGCCGTGAGGCATTCCCTGGTGACGTTTTCTACCTTCACTCGCGTCTACTAGAGCGTGCAGCTCGTGTAAACGAAGAGTATGTAGAGCGTTTCACTAATGGTGAAGTGAAAGGTAAGACCGGTTCTTTGACTGCGCTTCCTATCATCGAAACTCAAGCTGGTGACGTTTCAGCATTCGTACCGACTAACGTAATCTCGATTACCGATGGTCAGATCTTCCTACAAACTGAGCTATTCAACGCGGGCGTACGCCCAGCAGTTGACCCAGGTATCTCAGTATCTCGTGTAGGTGGTTCAGCGCAAACGAAAATCATCAAGAAGCTATCTGGCGGTATCCGTACAGCACTAGCTCAGTACCGTGAACTCGCGGCATTCGCACAGTTCTCGTCTGATCTTGATGACGCAACGAAGAAGCAGCTAGACCATGGTCAAAAAGTTACAGAGCTAATGAAGCAGAAACAATATGCTCCTATGTCTGTATTTGACCAAGCGCTAGTTATCTTTGCGGCAGAGCGTGGCTACTTGGCAGATGTTGAAATCAACAAACTGCTCGATTTTGAAGCTGCTCTACTATCGTATGCTCGCAGTCAATACGCTGAATTTGCAGCTGAGATCGACAAGACGGGTGCTTACAACGATGAAGTTGAAGCTCAGTTGAAAACACTGACTGACGACTTCAAAGCAACCCAAACTTGGTAATAGGTCGGTGGCAGTAATGCCACCAACTAATGGAGAGTAACGATGGCCGGCGCAAAAGAGATACGTAATAAAATCGGTAGTGTTAAAAGCACGCAGAAAATTACGAAAGCTATGGAAATGGTAGCCGCTTCAAAAATGCGTCGTTCTCAAGACGCAATGGAAGCATCTCGTCCATATGCTGAAACAATGCGTAAAGTGATCGGTCATGTGGCTAATGCAAATCTAGAGTACCGTCATCCGTACCTAGAAGAGCGTGAAGCCAAGCGTGTTGGTTACATCATCGTTTCGACAGACCGTGGTCTGTGTGGTGGTTTGAACATTAACGTGTTCAAAAAAGCCCTAACAGACATGCAAACTTGGAAAGAGCAAGGTGCTGAAGTAGAGCTGGCTGTTGTCGGTTCGAAAGCAACGGCTTTCTTCAAGAGTAGCGGCGCGAAAGTGGCTGCTCAGGTTTCTGGTTTGGGTGATAGCCCAAGTCTTGAAGACCTTATCGGTTCTGTTAGCGTTATGCTGAAGAAATACGATGAAGGTGAACTGGATCGCCTGTATGTGGTTTACAACAAGTTTGTGAACACCATGATTCAGCAACCAACGATCGATCAATTGCTACCTTTGCCTAAATCGGACAGCGAAGAGATGCAGCGTGAGCACTCATGGGACTACATCTATGAGCCTGAACCAAAGCCTCTATTAGACACACTTCTAGTGCGTTACGTAGAGTCTCAGGTTTATCAGGGTGTCGTCGAGAACCTTGCTTGTGAGCAAGCGGCTCGAATGATTGCGATGAAAGCTGCAACGGATAACGCGAGTGACCTGATTGAAGACTTAGAACTTGTGTACAACAAAGCCCGTCAGGCTGCGATTACACAAGAACTGTCTGAAATCGTATCAGGCGCAGCAGCGGTTTAAGCTTAGGTTAAACGAAATAGTTTAGAGGATTAACGATGGCTACAGGTAAGATCGTACAGATCATCGGTGCGGTAGTCGACGTAGAGTTCCCACAGAGCGATGTACCTAGTGTATATGACGCTCTAAACGTTACGGACTCAAAAGAGCGTTTAGTTCTTGAAGTTCAGCAACAGCTAGGCGGTGGCATAGTTCGTTGTATCGTTATGGGTAGCTCAGATGGTTTACGTCGCGGAGTTGAAGTTGTAAACACTGGCGCTCCAATTTCAGTACCAGTAGGTACTAAAACCCTAGGTCGTATCATGAACGTTCTAGGTGACGCGATTGATGAGCGTGGTGAGATCGGTGCGGAAGAGCTTTACTCTATCCACCGTGAAGCACCAAGCTACGAAGAGCAATCAAACGAAACAGCACTTCTAGAAACCGGTGTTAAAGTAATCGACTTGATTTGTCCATTCGCTAAGGGTGGTAAAATCGGTCTATTCGGTGGTGCAGGTGTAGGTAAGACCGTTAACATGATGGAACTTATCAACAACATCGCATTACAACACTCAGGTCTATCTGTGTTTGCGGGTGTTGGTGAACGTACTCGTGAAGGTAACGATTTCTACTACGAGATGCAGGAAGCGGGTGTTGTAAACATCGAAAAACCTGAAGAATCAAAAGTAGCGATGGTTTACGGTCAGATGAACGAGCCACCTGGCAACCGTCTACGTGTTGCACTGACGGGTCTAACGATGGCAGAACGTTTCCGTGACGAAGGTCGTGACGTACTACTGTTTATCGATAACATCTACCGTTACACACTTGCAGGTACAGAAGTATCAGCACTGCTAGGTCGTATGCCATCAGCAGTAGGTTACCAGCCTACACTTGCTGAAGAAATGGGTGTACTACAGGAGCGTATCACGTCAACTCGTCAAGGTTCTATCACGTCTGTACAGGCGGTATACGTACCTGCGGATGACTTGACTGACCCTTCTCCAGCAACAACGTTCGCGCACTTGGATGCAACGGTTGTACTTAACCGTAACATCGCAGCGATGGGTCTATACCCTGCGATCGACCCACTAGATTCTACATCTCGTATGCTAGATCCATTGGTTGTTGGTCAAGATCACTACGACACTGCTCGTGGCGTTCAGCAGACACTTCAGCGCTATAAAGAGCTGAAAGACATCATTGCTATCCTAGGTATGGACGAGCTATCTGAAGCAGATAAGCAAGTTGTATCTCGTGCACGTAAGATTGAGCGTTTCCTAACTCAGCCTTACCACGTAGCAGAAGTATTTACAGGTGACCCAGGCGTATACGTATCTCTTAAAGAGACTCTACGTGGCTTTAAAGGTCTACTAGCTGGTGAATACGATGACATTCCAGAGCAAGCGTTCATGTACTGCGGTACGATTGACGATGCAATTGAGAATGCTAAGAAGCTATAAGGCTAACTAGGAGGCGATATGGCAGCAATCCCTTTTCATCTAGACGTTGTTAGTGCAGAGAAAAAACTTTTCTCTGGCCTAATTGAAACGTTTCAGGTGACCGGTAGCGAAGGTGAACTTGGTATTTTCCATGGTCACACTCCGCTGTTGACCGCTATCAAGCCTGGTATGGTGCGTATAGTTTTACAAAACGGCCATGAAGAAATTATTTATGTTTCTGGTGGTATGATAGAAGTACAACCAAGTACAGCGACTGTACTGGCTGATACGGCTATCCGTGGTGAAGAGCTAGACGCAGCGAAGGCAGAAGAAGCCAAACGTCGCGCTGAAGAGAATATTCAGAATCAGCATGGCGATATGGACTTCGCACAAGCGGCCAGTGAACTGGCTAAAGCCATTGCTCAGCTACGAGTTATCGAGTTGACGAAAAAACGCCGTTAATTTGCATTAAAGGTGTTTTATAAATGATAAAGGCGGTCATTAGACCGCCTTTTTGTTTATCTGTTGGCAAATTTTTAAATGTGGCATTAACTATTACCAGTGACATGTTTACAATAAGCTCCTAATTATAAATCGACGTCTACGGGTTAAATAATGAAATTCAGTGCTGTAATTCTTGCCGCGGGTAAAGGTACCCGTATGTATTCCAATATGCCAAAGGTTCTGCATACATTGGCAGGCAAACCGATGGCAAAGCATGTGATTGATACCTGTTCAGGACTGGGTGCGCAAAACATTCATCTAGTTTATGGTCACGGCGGCGATCAAATGCAAGCGACCTTGACGGATGAGTCGGTTAATTGGGTATTGCAAGCTGAGCAACTGGGTACTGGCCACGCTGTGGATCAGGCCTCTTCTGAATTTGCCGACGACGAAAAAATTCTGGTGCTTTACGGTGATGTACCACTGATCTCTTCAGAAACGGTTGAGAACTTATTGGATGCGCAACCAACGGGCGGTATTGCACTGCTTACGGTGGTATTAGACAACCCAATGGGCTATGGCCGTATTGTGCGTAAAAATGGCCCTGTAGTGGCGATCGTGGAGCAAAAAGACGCGACCGATGAGCAGAAATTAATTAAAGAGATTAACACGGGTGTGATGGTTGCAACCGGTGGTGATCTAAAACGTTGGTTGGCGGGCTTAAACAACAATAATGCTCAAGGTGAATACTACCTAACCGACGTGATTGCGGCAGCGCATGAGGAAGGTCGTGCAGTTGAAGCAGTTCATCCGGTCAACCCGATTGAAGTAGAAGGCGTTAACGATCGTGCTCAGCTTGCTCGTTTAGAGCGTGCCTTCCAATCGATGCAGGCGCAGAAACTACTTGAGCAAGGCGTGATGTTACGTGATCCTGCTCGCTTTGATTTACGTGGCCAACTGCAATGCGGTATGGATGTTGAAATTGATGTTAACGTAATCATTGAAGGTTCCGTCTCCATTGGTGATAACGTAGTAATTGGTGCCGGTTGTGTACTGAAAGATTGTGAAATCGATGACAATACTATTATTCGCCCATACAGCGTGATTGAAGGCGCGACGATTGGTGAAGAGTGTACCGTCGGTCCATTTACTCGTCTTCGCCCTGGTGCTGAGTTGCGTAAAGATGCACATGTGGGTAACTTTGTTGAAGTTAAGAATACTCGCTTAGGTGAAGGTTCAAAAGCGAACCATCTTACTTACCTTGGTGATGCTGAAATCGGTCAACGAGTGAATGTTGGGGCCGGTGTGATTACCTGTAATTATGATGGTGTGAACAAGTTTAAGACCATTATTGGCGACGATGTATTCGTTGGTTCTGATAGTCAGCTTATTGCGCCTGTTACGGTTGCAAATGGCGCAACTATTGGTGCTGGTACCACATTAACCAAAGATGTCGCTGACGGTGAGTTAGTGATCACTCGCGCGAAAGAGCGTAAGATCACTGGCTGGCAACGCCCAGTAAAAAAATAAGCGCATGTTTAGCGCTTGAAGATTGGATCTAAAAAAAGCCGCTCAATGAGCGGCTTTTTTATTGTTCGATAGTGAGATTATTTTTCATCACTCACAACACGAGAATTGTCTGGTGTGGTGAAATGCTCACCCAATTCACGGTTAGAAACTACATATCCAATCCACATGCCACCCATACAAATCACGATTGCAATACCCGTCACCACGAGCGCTTGGCTTGCCATTGATGCAACAAGCGCACTTGCTAGACTGCTTACACAGATCTGTAAGCTATTCTGCAAACCCGCTGCGGTTGCTGGGCTCTGTTTTGCACTGCCTAGAGCGCGGCTTACTACGATTGGGTACATGGCACCGTTTGCCACCGCGATTAAACAGAACGGCGCTAGGATTGGCCAGATAGAGCTTAGCTGCCACTGTGAAGCAACAAAAATCATAATGGCTGAAGCACTGAACAGCGCAATCAATTGACGAAGAATCTTTTCATCACCGTATTTCGCAACGGCACGCTTACCGAAGTAACCACCGACCATAAACGCGATGGTTTGTGGAATGAAGCTTAGACCAATATCTTTTGCTTCGTAGCCCAGCTTCGCCATGATTTCTGGCATACCGGTTAGGTAAGCAAAGAAAGCAGCAGAAGCAGTAGCAAACATCATTACGTTACCAAGATAGGTCTTTGAGCTCAGTAGCGCTTTAATGTCACCTTTAATCGAGGTTTGTTTCGCTTCAACGTGTTCTTTTGGCTGCATCAGTGTTGCCGCTGCCAGTAATACACCGATCAAGGTTAGGCAGACAAAGATCGAGTGCCAACCAAAGTTGTCAGCCAGCAGTACCCCTAGCTGAGGTGCTAAAGCTGGTGAAAGTGCGACCAAAGGCATAATGGTAGCAAAGACTTGTTGGCTAGTGCTCGCTTCATAGCGTTTGATGACCATTGCTTGCCAAATAACCGCAGGGGCACACACACCAATCGCTTGAACAAAGCGTAGGCTCAGTAACTGCCATACTTGCTCACTAAACGCTAAACCGAGTGATGCGAGAGTAAAGACAATCATACCGGCGAATAGTGTATTACGGTGGCCATATTTATCGGACGCTAAGCCCCACAGTAACTGACCACTTGCCATACCAACCAAGAAAATGGTTAACGATAGTGCAATTTGCTCTGGACCGGTCGCAAAGTCGACTTCCATCGCTTTGAATGCTGGAAGATACATATCGGTCGCAACAAAGCCCAACATGGATAGTGCAGCAAGGTAAAAAAGTTGTAGTTTGGATACTGTCATAATTATATTCAAAAAAATTGATTGATTAACGACCTTGCTAGTGTCGTTTTAATAAGGGTTGTTATTCTATTTTTGATTGTATTGAATTAGAAACGTTAAAAATTGCGGTTATCAATCAAAAAATTTGAAAGCTAACTAGGCTCGGGCTAGGCTAGGTGATGGATTATTTCGATTTGTTGGTATAGAAGTATGTTTTCAAAGTCGTCATTAGAAATGCTCGACACCGTCGCGCGTTTAGGCAGTTTTACCGCCGCAGCTGAAGCGCTCCATAAAGTGCCTTCGGCGATCAGCTATGGTGTGCGTCAGATTGAGCGAGATCTCGGTGTGGTGCTGTTTCGCCGCTTACCACGTAAAGTGGAATTAACCACTGCTGGGGAATTGTTTATTGTCGAAGCTCGCAGCATGTTGAGACAGATGGAGGAACTGACAGCGCAAACTCGTCGCGCAGCTCATGGTTGGCAAAAAACACTGCGTCTTACACTCGATAATGTCGTTAAGCTGGATAAGATGAAGCCTTTGATTGAAGACTTTTATCAGACCTTTCAACATGCTGAACTGCAGATCAATATGGAAGTGTATAACGGCTCTTGGGAAGCGATCTCCCAAGGTCGTGCCGATATTGTCATTGGCGCTACTTCAGCCGTCCCTGTTGGTGGTGATTTTGAAGTTCGAGATATGGGCCGACTTGAGTGGGCCTTTGTGATGTCGCCTTTGCATCCTTGTGCTATCGCGGAGAATTTAGAGGAAAGCTTCGTCAGTCAATTTCCCTCAATTTGTTTAGATGATACATCTAATGTTTTACCGAAACGCCACAATGTCCATTACGCTCAGCAGCGTCGCTTACTATTACCGAATTGGCATAGTGCGATAGAGTGTTTAAGAAATGGAGTCGGTGTTGGCTTTATGCCACGCCACATCGCTCAGCCTTTGATTAAAGAAGGGATGCTGGTGGAACGAGAATTGGCTGAACAGAACCCATTGAGCCAATGCTGTATGGTGTGGCGTAAGGATGATAATCACCGCATGATTGCGTGGATGGTGGATTATTTAGGTTCAAGTGAGCAACTTTATCGTGATTGGTTGCAGTCAACATAGAACAATAGCCGAGTGAGCTATTGTTCTATTGCTGGTGTTGTTGCTGTTACGGGCGCTCAAAAATAGTAGCAATACCTTGGCCTAAGCCAATGCACATAGTAGCAAGCCCATATTTCGCTTCCTTCGCTTCCATCAAATTGATCAAAGTGGTTGAGATCCTTGTGCCGGAACAGCCAAGTGGGTGACCCAATGCGATCGCGCCGCCATTCAAGTTGATCTTCTGATCCATAACATCGAGCAAGCCAAGATCTTTGGCAACAGGTAGTGCTTGTGCAGCAAAGGCTTCGTTAAGTTCAACCACATCGATATCTTCAATGGTTAACCCAGCTCGCTTAAGGGCTTTTTGGGTTGCAGGTACTGGCCCATAGCCCATGATGGAAGGATCACAGCCCGCGATAGCCATCGATTTCACTCGAGCGCGAATGGGTAAATCGAGCTCTTTGGCTTTTTCTTCACTCATGATCAGCATAGCCGAAGCTCCATCTGATAGGGCTGAGGAGGTGCCAGCGGTGACGGTACCATTGACAGGATCAAACACCGGGCGAAGCTTTGCTAATCCTTCTACTGAGGTTTCTGGGCGGATCACCTCATCAAATTCTAAGCTAAATAAGCTACCATCTTCAGCATGACCTTCAGTGGCTAGAATTTCATTATTAAAACGGCCTTCAATCGTTGCTGCATAAGCTCGAGCGTGTGAGCGGGCGGCAAATTCATCTTGTTGCTCGCGGCTTATTCCATGTAGCTTGCCCAGCATCTCTGCTGTTAAGCCCATCATACCAGCCGCTTTTGCCACTGTTTTTGTCATGCCAGGATGAAAATCGACCCCATGATTCATTGGGACATGGCCCATGTGTTCAACACCTCCGACTAAACATATGTCGGCATCACCTGTCATAATGGCGCGGCTAGCGTCGTGTAATGCTTGCATCGATGAACCACATAAACGATTGACGGTGACCGCGCCAATTTCTATCGGTAAGCCGGCCAATAGAGCGGCGTTACGTGCAATATTGAAACCTTGCTCTAGTGTTTGCTGTACACACCCCCAGTAAATATCTTCGATTTGATGTGGGTTTACGGCCGGATTACGTTTAAGTAATCCTTTCATCAAGTGCGCAGACAGATCTTCTGCACGAACATGGCGATAAGCGCCGCCTTTTGAACGACCCATTGGTGTGCGTAAGCAGTCAACAACGACGACGTTTCTTGTCTGTATAGTCATTTCGAATCCTCCCTAAATCGAACCTTGTTGTTGGCTGTCATAAAAACGCTCACCTTTAGCTGCCATATCGACGAGCAGCTGTGGCACCTGATACATAGCACCAAGGTGTTGATGTTGTTTCGCTTGCTCTATGAAAGTCTCGATACCCAGTGTGTCTAAGTAACGGAATACACCGCCCCTAAATGGTGGGAAACCTAAGCCATACACTAGTGCCATATCGGCTTCTTGAGGTGAGGCGATGATGCCTTGTTCAAGGCACAGCACGACCTCGTTGATCATCGGAATCATCATGCGTTGAATAATGATGTCTTGCTCAAAATTTTGTTGGCTTGCACACACGTCGGCCAATATTGGAATAATCTCCTCAGAGAAGGCTTTGTTAGGTCTTCCTCTTCTATCAACACTGTATTGATAGAATCCATGGCCATTTTTTTGCCCGTAACGATTGGCTGCAAATAATGCATCAATCGCGTCATTATCTTGTTTCGCCATACGTTCAGGGAAACCCTGCGCCATTACCGCTTGGGCATGGTGGGCGGTATCGATCCCAACGACATCCAGTAGATAAGCAGGGCCCATCGGCCAACCGAATTGACGCTCCATGATTTTATCAATGTGGGTAAAGTCCGCTCCGTCACGTAGCAATAAGCTAAAGCCAGCGAAGTAAGGGAAGAGGACTCGATTGACGAAGAAGCCAGGGCAATCATTAACGACAATCGGAGATTTACCCATTTTTGCCGCGTAAGCCACGACACGGTTGATGGTTTCTTCTGAGGTGTGTTCACCGCGGATGATTTCCACCAAAGGCATACGATGAACAGGGTTGAAAAAGTGCATGCCACAGAATTTATCTGGGCGTTGTAGCGATTGTGCTAATAGATTGATGGGAATGGTCGACGTATTTGAGGTGATGACACTATCGTCACTGACATACTGTTCAACTTCACTCAATACCGCGGCTTTGATTTTTGGATTCTCAACGACCGCTTCCACAACGATATCTGCGTCATCAATACCAGCATAATAGAGAGAGGGGGTGATTGAGGCGAGAATACCTGCCATCTTGAAGCCATCAATACGACCGCGAGATAAACGTTTATTCAGCAGCTTAGAAGCTTCGCTCATGCCGAGATTAAGTGAAGATTGGGCTATGTCTTTCATTAAGACGGGAACCCCTTTTAAGGCAGATTGATAAGCAATACCTCCACCCATAATACCAGCACCCAGCACGGCAGCGCGTTGTGTTTCTTTGTTAGCAACTTTGGCGGACTGTTTTGCCAAGCTCTTAATATATTGATCATTGAGAAATAGGCCAACTAGGGCTTTGGCTTCTTTTGACTTTGCGAGTTTAACGAAGTGCTTACGCTCTATATCGAGCGCGTCATTGCGTTCAGCGCGAGCTCCTTCTTCTATCGCGGTCACGGCAGTCATGGGAGCTGGGTAGTGAGGCCCCGCTTTTTGTGCGACAAGACCTTTTGCAGTGGTAAAGCTCATCATGGCTTCTAGCTTACTCAAAGTCAGCGCAGATGTTTTTTGTCGACGTCGTGCTTGCCAATCAATCTTTTCATTGATTGCTTGTTTGAGCGTAGTGAGTGCTGACTCGTGCAGTTGTTCGCTATCAACAATCGCATCCAAAAGGCCTACTTTAAGAGCTTCATCGGCGCGGCAAGCTTTACCTTGGGTGATTATTTCCATAGCGCTGTCAGCGCCGATTACTCTAGGTAAGCGAACACAACCGCCAAATCCCGGCATGATGCCTAGCTTTGTTTCAGGCAACCCAATGCTGGTGGTGTTGTCTCCAATGCGGATATCGGTAGCGAGTACGCACTCACATCCCCCACCAAGCACATGACCTTTCAAAGCCGCCAGTGTGGGAAAAGGGAGATCTTCTAACTTGCTGAATATTTGATTTGCAAATTGTAACCACTGATCGAGTTCATCTTCTGGTTTCGCGAACAAACTTAAAAATTCAGTGATATCGGCACCGACGATAAAGGATGCTTTGTTAGACGTGAGCAGCAATCCATCGATTCCCGCGGTTTGTTTAATGACATCCAGTGCGGCATCGAGTGATTCTAAAGTGGCAAGATCGAGTTTGTTCACCGAGTTGCTTGAGTTGAAGCAGATCTCGACGATACCAGATTGCACTTCCTTTACATGTAGAGTATTGGCTTGGTAAATCATGTCTATCTCCGTGACATACAATCTACGATTGGATTTATAGTTATTCTGGTAAGACCAGTTGTTTTAGTGTGGACTGGAGATAACGTTAATTCAACACAAAGATTAAACAAAATATTAACATTGTGATTTGTGTATTCCTTCTCTTCTATTGTTAAAGGCACGTGATAGACTTGCCGCTATTGATTTACACTCCGGCAAATTATGAACACTCAGCCTTACTTAATACCAGCGCAGGCCGTTGTCTTTGAAGAAGAGATCAAAAAGAGCCATTTCATTACCTATTTAGCCCACACTCCAAGTATAGAAACAGCCAAAGCCTTCGTTGAACAAATCAAAACGAAACATGCGGATGCACGTCATAATTGCTGGGGGTTTGTCGCTGGTCGTCCTGACGATTCGATGAGGTGGGGATTTAGTGATGATGGCGAACCTTCTGGGACAGCGGGTAAACCTATTTTGGCGCAATTATCAGGTTCGGGCGTAGGAGAAATCTCTGCGGTAGTGACTCGATATTATGGTGGGATTCGCCTTGGTACTGGTGGGCTTGTTAAGGCATATGGTGGTGGCGTTCAACAAGCATTAAAGCTGCTTCAAA
This sequence comes from Vibrio sp. N418, assembly GCF_000222565.1. Taxonomy (NCBI): domain Bacteria; kingdom Pseudomonadati; phylum Pseudomonadota; class Gammaproteobacteria; order Vibrionales; family Vibrionaceae; genus Vibrio; species Vibrio sp. N418. The sequence continues at coordinate 2,543 of NZ_AFWD01000054.1, read as the reverse complement.
CTATCGAGAAAAAAATCACCACATTAATCACGCTCCAGTTAGACTATGGTTTTATGCCTGTCGCACAATCATTGTTTAGTCAGTTCGGTGTGCAAGAAGTTGAGGCACAATATAGTGATGAAGTTACGCTTACCCTTGAAGTTGAAGTGCGCCAGTTAGAGGCGTTTAGCCAGGCGATAATCAATAAAAGTGGCGCTAAAGCCGTAATAACCCCAATTAACGGGAAATAACAGGAACTCAGAAGCCTAGCTTCACACGTCAATAATCAATGCAATTTCGATCTATTATCCGAATCGTAGGGCTATTGCTTGCCCTTTTTAGTGTCTCAATGTTGGCTCCCGCCTTGGTTGCTCTTATTTACCGAGATGGCGCAGGGGTTCCCTTTGTCACTACTTTCTTTGTGCTGCTATTTTTTGGCTTTGTTTCTTGGTTTCCTAACCGAAGGCATAAGCATGAATTAAAGGCGCGAGATGGCTTTCTGATTGTGGTGCTATTTTGGACCGTAATCGGTAGTGCCGGCTCATTACCTTTTTTATTATCCGATAACCCTAACGTATCAGTGACAGACGCCTTTTTTGAATCATTTTCGGCACTGACAACAACCGGGGCGACCGTTATCGTCGGTCTTGATCATTTACCTAAAGCGATTTTGTTCTACCGCCAGTTCTTACAGTGGTTTGGTGGTATGGGGATCATCGTACTTGCTGTGGCTATTCTGCCTGTGCTGGGCATTGGGGGAATGCAGCTTTATCGCGCTGAAATTCCAGGCCCAGTTAAAGACAGTAAAATGACGCCACGTATTGCCGAAACAGCAAAAGCATTGTGGTACATCTACTTAAGCCTGACTATCGCCTGTGCTTTGGCGTTTTGGCTTGCCGGGATGACGCCATTCGATGCGATTGGGCATAGTTTCTCAACCATTGCGATTGGTGGTTTCTCTACCCACGATGCAAGCATGGGCTATTTCGATAGTTACGCCATTAATATTATTACCGTCGTGTTCTTATTAATATCGGCTTGTAACTACTCTCTACACTTTGCTGCGTTTGCTTCTGGTGGTGTGCACCCTAAATACTATTGGAAAGACCCTGAATTTCGCGCTTTTGTCTTTATTCAGATACTACTGTTCTTAGTTTGTTTTCTGATGTTGCTTAATCATTTGGCGGTAGATTCAATTTACGAAGTGTTTGACCAAGCGCTATTCCAAACGGTTTCTATTTCGACTACCGCAGGTTTTACCACGACCGGATTTGCTGACTGGCCGTTGTTTTTGCCAGTACTACTGCTTTTTTCTTCCTTTATAGGGGGTTGTGCGGGGTCGACGGGCGGCGGCATGAAAGTGATCCGCATTCTATTGCTGACCTTACAAGGTGCGCGTGAACTAAAACGTTTGGTTCACCCTAGAGCGGTTTACACCATTAAAGTGGGCGGCAGTGCATTGCCACAACGTGTCGTCGATGCGGTATGGGGATTTTTCTCGGCTTATGCACTCGTATTTGTCGTTTGTATGCTGGCGTTGATCGCTACCGGTATGGATGAGCTTAGCGCTTTTTCTGCTGTTGCAGCGACGCTGAATAACCTCGGCCCAGGTTTAGGAGAAGTCTCCCTACACTTTGGTGATGTAAATGATAAGGCGAAATGGGTTTTAGTGGTGTCTATGTTGTTTGGTCGACTAGAGATCTTTACTCTATTAATACTACTAACACCGACATTTTGGCGTAGTTAAGGATATCTCTTGAAAAAAGCACTCTTTCTTTATTCTTCCCGTGAAGGACAGACGATTAAAATTCTCCACTATATAGAGGAGCAATTGGCGGGGTATCAGTGTGAACTCGTCGACCTACACCAAGTTGATACCGTGGACTTCTCTCTTTATGACCGAGTGTTGATTGGTGCCTCGATTCGTTATGGACACTTCAATAAAAAGCTCTATCAATTTATCGAGCGTCATCAGAAACAACTGGATAGTCATAAGGTCGCCTTTTTTTGTGTCAACTTGACTGCGCGTAAAGAAGACCAAGGTAAAGACACGCCAGAAGGTAGTGTCTATATTAAGAAGTTCCTGCGACTCTCTGTTTGGCAACCGAGCCTTATTGGTGTGTTTGCTGGCGCCCTCTATTATCCTCGTTACAATCTGTTTGACCGTACAATGATTAAATTGATCATGAAAATGACCGGTGGAGAGACGGATACCAATAAGGAAGTTGAATACACCAACTGGAATAAAGTGGCCGTTTTTGCGGAAAAATTCAAAAATATCTAAAGAAACCCTCGGTTTTAGCCTTTTTAGTTCGATTTTTAGCCGAACAGTTCAAAAAGGCTAAAAAACTTAATTTAGGGGGTTGCCAAGCTGATCACAATCCCTATAATGCGCACTCACTGACACGGCAAGGCTTCGAAAGAAACGAAAGCCGAGTTAGCAAGGTTATTTAGCCAAGCAAGTTGCTTGAACGAAGTTTGAAAAAAGTGGTTGACACTAAACTTCAAATCGCTAAAATGGCCGTCCGCTTGATAGAACACATTCAAGCGATGCTCTTTAAAAA
>NZ_AFWD01000055.1:0-32621 GCF_000222565.1 Vibrio sp. N418 | reverse complement strand
CTGCCGAGCCACAACGAGCTCCGTTGCATACACTAACCATTGAGTCATGACTACTCGACCTCTCCGATAAACTCTCCTTCATTAGCCGCTAAATAAATACGATTCACCGGTTGCCTATCGGCAAGTTTATTAAGAAGTGATAAGGAAATCGGCGGCAGCAATTGCCCTTCAATAATAGCTTCCAGCATACGCGCGCCGTTCTCTGAACGATTTGCTCTATTCAGGATTTCTTCAATCAAGCTATCTTCGATGACCACTTGAGCGTCATAACGCTGCTGGAACACTTTCTCAAGGTTAGCCAGCTTTCCACGGACAATTTTTTCCAGTACATCGCGTGCCAAAGGTAGATAAAATACCGTTTCCATTCGCGCTAATAGTGCTGGTTTGAAAAATCCAGCCAACTCTTCGTAAAGCGCTTCATCAAGACACTCCGGATCGTGAGCATTGTCAACAATCGTTTGGTATCCCAAGTTAGACGTCAAGAAGAAAACGATATTTTGACAATCGATCAATCGGCCTTCGCCATCCGACAGTTCACCTTTATCAAAGGCTTGATAGAAAATGTTCAATACTTCAGGGTGCGCTTTTTCAACTTCATCTAATAGCACAACTGAATATGGCATCTTACGAATAGCCTCAGTCAATATCCCACCTTCACCATAGCCAACGTAACCAGGAGGAGATCCAATTAAGCGAGACACCGTATGTTTTTCTTGGTACTCCGACATATTAATCGTGGTCAGAAATTGTTTTCCGCCATAAAGCTGCTGTGCCAGCTGGACCACCGTTTCAGTTTTACCAACCCCGCTTGGTCCGACTAATAGGAAAGCGCCTTTAGGACGCCCAGGTCTACGCAGATCTGCTCGAGCAGTCAACAAATGGCGATGAATACGCTCTATTGCGGGATCTTGTCCTTTGATACTTTCGCCAAGCAAGCTCGTAAGATGAGTAATTTTATACAGTTCATCACTGTTCATTTGATCAACGGGTACCCCAGTCCAATCCGCAATAACTTCAGCAATTTGTTGTGCATCCACTTGTGGGTGCATCAATAGGTCCGTATGAGGAATATCGGCCAACGCCTGATATTGCGCTTTAAGTTGTACCAACAACTCACCACGGCTTGGTTGCTCATCGACATCATTTAACGCGTCGTTAAGCTCTGTATTGACAGACGAATTAGATAACAGTTGCTCTCGTAGCGAAATGATCGTTTCAATAATGGCTTTTTGCTGTTGCCATTTTTCGGTTAACGCGGCTTTCTCTTCCTCATCGGCGACTTCTTCACTACATAGCCTATCTAAACGGTGAGCGTCGACTTCTTGTCCCAAGTACTGAGCCCGCTCTAACATGTCAATTTCGAGTTGACGCTGATGGCATAAGGTTTCAAGTTGCGCTAGCCGTTTAGGGGGGGTGGTGATATTAATAGCGATACGCGCACAAGCAGTATCCAGAACATCAATCGCCTTATCTGGCAATTGTCGACCTGATATATAACGAGCCGACAATTCAGCGGCGGCTTTTAATGCATCGTCAGTGATCAGAACATTGTGTGCTTTCTCGTAAGCTGTGTTTAATCCGCGTAAAATATCAACAGCCTGTTCAATGCTCGGCTCTTCGAGCTTTACCAGCTGGAAGCGGCGCGTTAATGCCGGATCCTTTTCGAAATACTTTTTGTATTCCTTCCAAGTCGTCGCAGCTACTGTACTGAGTTCACCACGGGCAAGCGCAGGTTTAAGTAGATTTGCCGCATCGCTGCCACCCTCTTGGTTCCCAGAACCAATCAACGTATGCGCTTCATCGATAAACAGTATAATTGGCTTAGATGCGGTTTTTATCGCATCAATCACGCCTTTCAACCGTTTTTCAAATTCACCTTTAACAGAGGCTCCAGCTTGAAGAAGACCGAGATCGAGCGAGCAAAGATCGACATTTTTAAGCTGCTCAGGAACATTACCCGCCACAACGCGCAATGCTAACCCTTCAATCATCGCACTTTTACCTACACCTGCATCCCCCACGACAATAGGGTTGTTTTTTCGACGGCGGCATAAAATGTCGATCATCAGGTTAAGTTCATTTTCACGACAGAGCACAGGATCGAGTTCTCCGTTGCGCGCTTGCTCTGTCACGTTAGTACAAAACTTTTCTAGTGGTGACGAATCAGACGACTTTAGTGCCGAGTGTTTAGCATCAAGTTTTTTTGTGTTCTCTTGGTCTGACTCAGAAGAATCTTGGAGCAAGAGATCAAAATTTTTATTTAAGCTCTCTTTGTTGATATTCTCGAATACTTGGATAAGGTTTAACGGCAAATAACGATCAGCCCGAATCAAAGCGGCAAGAAAAATCGCACCTGAACGAAGTTGATTATGATTGAGCTCTGTTGTAGAAAGTAACCAAGCTTCTTGTAGCAACTCAACCAACAATGGCGAGAACGCAGGATAGGTATCGAGTACCTGCTCCCGCATGAAGTTGGTGCCGACGGCCTGTTTGAGCGAATCAACCTCTAAATTTGCTTGTTTACAGATAATCCGCATATCGGATAACGGATTATCCAACAACACATAGAGCAGATGCTCATAAGTCACTTCAGGATGCTGACGTTCAATACATAATGACGCAGCCTGTTCAAGCGCTAACTTACTCTGTTCATTAAGTTTTGAAATCAACTTTGATAATTCAATACGGATCACAACGGTCACCTAGCCTTTTATAATTAGAGTATTTGATTTAATTGATTGATTACATCTGCAGATTTGACGTGCAGTAAGTTGGAATAGCCAAGGAACACGCCCAGCCAAATAACAATAAATCCAACTAAAATTGACCAAACTGGTAATTGTCGACTCAAGTGGTACTTGGTTTTTGCTACAAGCGCACTCGATGAAGTGAGATCTTGCAACTCTCGCTCATTTATACCGGCGATAGTGCTATGTAAACGCGTGATCACTTTTTGACGTTCGTTGTACCCGCCTTCCATCACACGATATTTACCTTCAAACCCGAGAACCAAGCATTGATAGATGAACTCCAATAACGTGTGATAACGTTTTGGCTCTCCTTCCAAACGACTTAAGATAGTAAAGACTTTCTCTCCGCCCCACGTTTCGTTATGAAAACGCGAAAGCATGGAGTATTCGGCCCATACGCTAGATGCCCCCCAACTTGTTCCCATCACCGCTTCATCTAGGAACGCACAGAGGATATAGCGATAAGCCATCAAAATGGCATGTTCGTAACCTTGTTCGGTCAACTCAATTTCTATCGCTTTAATTTCTTCGACCGTTTGATTATAGATTTGCTCTATATTGTCGCAGTCAGTCAGACTTCTTACTCTCAGTGACAAACCAAACAGTGGTGTCGCCGCATCAATCAAAAGGTTACGGTTTTCCCCTCTCAACTGGAACCAGTAATCTTGGTCGTGATTAATTTGTTCTACATTTTCAAACAGTAAACTACTGTATTGACTATTTTTTTTATCGATATCCATAATCAACTCCTAATCGCCCAGAATTGAAGATCAAGATCTTCAAATGCCCCAGCCACATGGAAGGCAAACCCACTTGAGTGACCGAGTGTCGACCAAGCCGGGCTCGTTTTATCAAGCTGGTAATAAGCGTAACCTGCGTGATAAGGCAACTGTCTTGGCGCAACGGGTAGCAAGTTCAGTGGGATACCCGGTAACTGTAACGAAATCAGCTCACGTATTTTTTCAACGGTCGATACTTTGGTTTGTTGAACAAAGAGATGACGTAACTCATCAAGCGGCATACGGGCTTTTACCGCAATAATGAATTCAGCACTTTCGATCAATTGAGGATCTTGGATTGGTGCTACCATCAAGCCATATTTACGCTTATCCAACTGGATCGAAACGGCGCGCGGTTCCAGTACAATACTCAAGCTCTGCCTTAGATTTCGAATAAGCGGCAGAAATGCGCTACTCGGCATATCATGGTTGTAATGAGGCAATGTCGGCGGTAGGCGGCTCTCATCCGTGAATGTCGCTAACTCTCCACATACACATGCTAGGCATTCAAATAAACGCTCTGGATGCAAATTGCGCAACTGAGCTAAGTGTTGAATCTGAGGTTGAATTCGGTTTAACGCCTGCAACAACATAAAATCCGACACATCTGCGACGGCCCCTTGAGACGGCGAAGCAATACGTTGAGAGATATTCTTAGCTCGCTCGCCCATTAACCCCGAAATTTCGCTAATAAATCGGTGTAAAGACGCATTGCTTGATACATTCAGGTGGCAAGGAATAAAATCAGGATCCAAGACCACGCTACCATCCGGACGTTTTTCTAAAATACGAGCAATCGCTATCGATGCATAAGCACTGCGATCTTCTTTTTCTAGCATTAATTGCATACGCACAGGTGACACATCTAACGTCGTACTGTCGCCGCCAACGGTATGCACATCGCGAACTTCAATACGACTGCTAGCATAGCGCCCTGTTCCCCGCTCTTCCGGCCAATCAATCTCCATCAGTGAATCGCTGCGCAGCGGCACCGCAAGATACACTATCTGATACGCAAGCGATGAATCTTCTACTTCGAGCGCATCGGGCAGTACATCCTCTTGTGGTATACGAAAAACCGTCCCATCAGGCATGACCCCTACTGCTCTTTCGATCGATATACGACCAAACGAAAGGTATTCAGGGTTAAGTGTTAACTCAGAAACACCATAGAGATAGCGGTTAACCGAGCCCATACGTTCATCAAGCACATGTTCAAAGTAACGCTGTTGCTGCTGAAAGTGCTGGGGCTTGATAAACAAGCCTTCATTCCAAATTACACGATTACGCGTAAACATCTTGTTATTCCACCCTTTCTAATTTCACATCGTAGTCTTTGAAATACATCAACAAATGGTACTCCCTACCTTTGTTCAACACTTTTACGGCCTTTTTCCATTCACTTAGATCCGGCTCCGAAAAGTGTGCCATGATGCCGATATAGTTGGTTTCGTCATCAACCTCTATCTCATTGACAAACTTGAACTGCCCTGGCGTAAGGACATAATCGTAATTTTTGACAAAGTTACTGCGTAGCGCGCCTTCATAGTCGTCTTTCATCTGATCATAATCAGCAGACATAAACATTGAGTCATCGACCAACTCAAAGACCTGAACCGCGATTGGCGCCGCTTCTCCCCAAATGTTTGGGTTGGTACCTTCATCACTGACTAAGCTAAACGTTACTTTCGTTGGTTGCTCAGGTGGAGCGATGGGTTCTGATGAACTACATGCTGTTAACACTGTCAGTAGCATCAGTAGAGCAAAAGAGCGTATGTTCACCGTTATAACTCCAACTGTTTTTCACGTACTTTTTTGTCGTATGATTGCTCGAAGATTTCCCAGAACAATTTTTCAAAGCCTTTTTGACGGTCAGAAGTAAGCTCTTGATAATAATGGCAATACATTTCCCACGCCCACGATTCAGGACTTTGATTATCAAGGTCTCCGTTTCGCTTATAGTGTTGAAAACGGCGCAGTAACACTTGAGGAGAGAAAGCATTGAGAATTTGACTTAGTGCTTCACCCGTTGCATGTTGCATTGCTTCATTGTGGTCGCGGACATTCTTCAAACTCTCCGAGATAGCCGCGGGCGCTGATAAATGCACCAAACTCTTGTCGGTGTCATATAACGTACGAATTGTTTCTTCGTATGAAAGGCCTAAGCGCAATGGATTATCTTCAATCGGTTGTAGATTGCGATTCATTACACCAAATCGACCTTCGCATACTTGTTGATTCAGTTGTAAAAGACCTTTTACGCAAGCTTGAAGCGATTGACCAAGCTCCTCAGACAACATGTGCATCTTGTCCATATCATGGCTGTTGCCAACATCGACACCTAAGCCATTAAGCATCGGTCCTGTCAGTAAATGATTGGCTCTTGCTGACGAACGATTCTGCTCATCGCTCGTTGTAGGAAAACTTTTCGCGACTTCCTCTTCCAATAAATCTAATACCTTATCGTTCATCCCTAAGCCCTCTGGTACGTTTAAAGTGTCATTATTTGTTTGTGGTGCAGTTGACGATACATTGGTAGCCGATTCGGTCTGCACTAACGTCGGCGATTGCACCTCTGATTTATTTCGGTGTAACCCTAGAATTTTCTTCAACCTGATTGATGATGTCATTTCGTAATCACTATCTGCTTGTGGAGTAATCTGAGCTTGGCCACGTCGAATATCATTTTCTGGCACAATGGTTTGTTGCTCATCCGTTGCTAACTGCGTTTCTTGAAGCAGTGACTGCTCTTGTTTAAAGTCATTAAATAATTCATCTAGCGCCGCAATCGGATCACTTGATTGATGGTTTTCTGTCTCATACTCATCACTAACCGAATCGAGCTCATCTTCGCGCAATAAGTCAAATCTATCTGTTTCAAACAGCTGCTCAATTGATTGCCCCTCTTGGACTGATTCATCTTCATTTTTCGCTAGAGTCACTCGTAGACGATATGGGCCAATCACCACTTCGTTGTTATGCTCAAGCCTTGCAAATGCGCCCCGCCCCAATGGCATATGCGAACCGTTCACATAAGTCGCTCCACAAAGATCTTCGATACAAAACTCACCATCAATGACCGCCACTTCGCAATGCTGCGCTTGCACGGAACTGTATGCATCGCTCAACCGCCATTTCGCTGCAGGTGACGATCCAATCACGCCCCCTTCATGCGTAAAAATACGCTGTGCAGATAAGCCTGACTGTAGTTGTTGAGCATTCACAACTAACATGGAGAGTCTTTGTTCGATTTGCATATTCTATTGCCTTACTTGTATAAGCACGTTTTTGTCTGTTAGTTCGCCACCCAAAAATGACGTCCAACCTAGGGCGACACTGTTCTTTTGACAGAGCGTCATTTCGGGCACTTCACTTTCATGCATGGTGAGTTGCAAGTCATACGCCATCTGTTCTCGTAAAATAAACTCAACCAATTTGCAGAGAGGTTGGTACTCTTTCCCCGAAGGTAAGAAGTCGGCAAATTTTTCGCGCGTTAGCCCGCCAATACAAATGGTAAACTTGCCATTGCAATCCATCACCGACTCACCCAACAAGGTATCCACGCCTAACTCGCTATTTTGTTGACCTAAACTCAACTGTTGATAGGGTTGAATGGCGACTTTGCGCCTTACCCACTGAGTAATCGTGACTTCCTTTAAATCAAAACAATGGGCAATAATGCCTGACACAACTTGTGGTGAGCGGCTGCGTCCCGCCAACAGCCCTGAATACGCAAGCATCTTGCACCAGTTAATCGGCGTTTCTCCACGTAAGTCCGCATCACCTAGCCCGACCAAAGCAAACAGCTGAGAAGAGAGCTGATCTTGTGCATCGGGCTGAAAACGAACGTAGTAACGATATTTACGCCAAATGCGATAAACCAAGTTGATCAGACGATTGTTAAAAAAATCTAAGAATGGGCGCTTAAAACCACCTCGGTCTTCTTCTACCAACTGCTGTAAAATAAAACCCGGCAGTGGCGACTGTGCCCCCGTCAAACCAAAAAAATTCGTTTGTAAAATCAAACGTTCGTCATCACGCTTTTCTAGATCAATCACATCCGCAGGCGCAAAACCTAAACTTGGATTCGCACTAAATACCAACTGACATGCTCGTTCCCAATCTTCCGATTCAGGATTGAACGCATGAATCTTCTGTAACAACTCAACCAACTGATAAAAGTTGTAGTTTCGTACATCATCTGGCAACGCTAGCAGGGATTCCTGAAGCTCTGACATTTCTAGATCAACGGCTGCATTCCTGCCTGGGTTCCCCATGTGTACTTCTCTTGGTTGGACGCATTAATCACCACCAATTCATGAAATGAATTGATGCTGGCATAAAGTGCAAAGAAATGACTTAAAACGGTGCCGAACAGATATAATTCACCTTCCGAGCCAAAACAGTTTTGGTCGATATATATCGTCGATTTAAGGCCTCTTACTGGTAAACCGCGTAAGATTTTATCCACTGGCTGTGATTCGATTTTCTGAATACCTTCAAGTCGTAACTGAGCAACTCTTTCAGCTTGTCTGTCAACCAGAGCTCTAAAGTCGTAAGCCCTTAGCACACTGCTTAAGGCGTCTTTAGAGAGTAAAGATAGATAATTAAGCGACAGGTTAGAAATCAACATCCACAGTAAGCTACCATCCAAAACTGGGCGTAACGATTGTGATGGCACCGTAATATTACTAAAGGTGGCAAACGGCGGTGAGGTATCTGTCGGTTCGCAAATATCACCAACACCCAGCTCCAATGGTAACAATCTATTTGTACACGTTAACTTGAGAGAGACCGCTTCATCGACTTGCATCGACTGTGTTTCATCTCCGCGAATAAAGGCAATAAAATTGTCAAAACCATCTCCTCGAATACTATTCTTAACTCGAGTACGGTAATACAAAGCTTCTCGATTTCTTGCTCGCTCAACTTCATGCTGAAAACTTTCAAACGCAGAATAAACTCGTTTCTCGCCACGAATACGTTGGCTCGCTTGGGTTTTATCTTGCCAACCAAAGACGCCATCAACACTGAACACTTCATAGTGAGCAGGATAACGACTTGAAGGAACAACACGATACTCAGAACGCCTTCCTGTCAGATCAATAGGATCTGCATCATGATCAAACAAGTTGATTACCGGTGTACAATAAAGTTGGAAATTGTCTTTTCTAACTCTGACATCCGTCGGTAAAGTCTTGGTAAAGCTGATTTTTAACTTAAAATCGTTGGTTACTGATTTAGGTAACGCCGATTTGAGTTGCGTAATATCAAAAAAATGAAATGCTTCTGGGAACGACAAATATTCTTGTAGCACACGATAACCTTCGTAGACATTATTTGGATAAGGCAATAGCGCTTGCTCGCTATCGAAACCGACCGTTTTAAGTGCGTTTTTCGGTAGTGAAAAAGGCGTCCCATCCACCTCAATCCAAACCTTATCCAAATAGTGATTCAGCCATAGGTAAAGCATCTGTGAGCTGTATTTATCGCCGCCTAAGTAAAAACGGAGATCATCAAGATGAATGTCACCAACGCTATTCTCACCCAATAAGCTAAGTGAGATATCAATCAAGCTCGCTTCTCTTGTATGGTGAGAAGTTACGTCGATACATTCAATCGGATAGATGTTGACATCCCGACAGGTTCTGAAATGACATTTCGTGCCGAATACTGGCTTACTATCGAGTTGCGTACCTCGACCTATTTGATGCTTGTCACTCACACTCTTATCTGGACTAAACGCAACAATACTCATGCTCGGTACCGGGCGAAGATAATTGGGCCACAACATATTAATTATTGAGTGTGTCAACTCAGGAAATTCGTCCTCCACTTTTTCACGCAGGCGAGCTGTCAAAAATGCAAATCCTTCGAGTAAGCGCTCCACATCAGGATCAGTTGTTCGTCCATGCAAAAAGCGCGACAACTGAGGATGAATCTCGGTAAACTGCTTACCCTGCTCTTTAAGAAAGGCAAGTTCTTCTCTGAAGTACTTATCTTGGTTCATAATCTTCTAATACACTTGGTACTTGCGGTTCTGGTCCAGCAACAAACTTAGCTGTACACGGTCATGCAACGCTTCACTATTTATTTCGGCAACAATATTGAAGCGCAGCATAAGTGGACTGTAAGGATCAGATTCAGAGCGAATTTCAATATTGCGTAATCTCGGCTCATAACTCACCAAGCAGTTTTGAATTGCAAGCTTTATGCGCAATGACAAATCCAACGTTTCCAATGTTGCATCATTAAAATCGACTAAACCCAACATCGGGGCGCTTTGCGCTTCGCCAAGACGTGTATTTAATATATTTGAAACGTTACGCTTTATTGATTGAAGTACGTCCATGGCATCTGGTCCTTGCGTTAAGGACATCGGCTTGGTGCCAGTTTCTAAACGTTCTAGAAATCCGACACCAAATGCGCTCTCTTCTGGGGCGATATAAGTCATCGTTATGCTTGATCTAATCGACCAACTAACGACAATTCAAAGTTTGCACCCATATACTTAAAGTGAGGGCGAACAGATAAGGAGACTTGGTACCAACCTGGCTCACCCTCGACATCCATTACTTCAATTTTTGCCGCGCGAAGTGGACGACGGCTACGTACGTCTGCTGGTGGATTTTCTTGATCCGCAACATATTGTTTGATCCAACCATTGAGCTCTCGCTCCAGATCTTGACGCTCTTTCCATGAACCAATCTGTTCGCGTTGCAGGACTTTAACGTAGTGCGCAAGGCGGTTGATGATCATCATGTAGGGTAACTGCGTTCCCAATTTATAGTTAGTTTCCGCTTCTTTACCTTCTTTGGTATTCGGAAATACTTGTGGCTTTTGAATCGAATTTGCCGAGAAAAACGCCGCATTATCACTGCCTTTACGCATCGTCAACGCAATGAAACCTTCTTCTGCTAACTCAAATTCTTTACGATCAGTGACAAGCACTTCCGTAGGAATTTTACTTTGCAAAGCCCCCATGGATTCGAACACGTGAACAGGAAGGTCATCCACTGCACCACCGCTCTGAGGACCAATGATATTGGGACACCAACGATATTTAGCAAAGCTATCAGTTAGACGAGTGGCGAACGCAAATGCAGTGTTACCCCACAGATAATGCTCATGGGAAGCGCTAACATTTTCTTGATAATTAAAAGACTTAATCGGGTTTTCTATTGGATCATAAGGTACGCGTAGTAAAAATCTAGGTGCTGTTAAACCAAGATAACGCGCATCTTCAGACTCACGTAAAGAACGCCATTTTGTGTACTTAGGCCCTTCAAACGTTGATTTCAAATCCTTGATATTAGGCAGCTCTTCAAATGACTCAATACCAAAGAACTCAGGTCCAACACTCGAAATAAACGGTGCATGAGCCATTGCACCAAGCGCTCCCATAAATTGAAGTAACTTCATATCAGGAGTGGAAGGCGTAAAGGCAAAGTTACCAATAATCGCACCAGTGGGTTCACCACCAAACTGACCATAGCCCGAAGAGTAAACATGTTTATATAGACCAGACTGCGTTGTTTCTGGTGCAAATTCGAAATCTTCCAATAACTCAGCTTTGGTCGCGTGCAACAAATCTACTTTGTTATTTTCACGAAAATCCGTGCGGTCGATAAACAATTTCAAACCGCGCCATGATGACTCCATCTGCTGGTAGCTTTCTTGGTGGAGTATTTCATCCATTTGCGCACTAATTTTCTTATCAAGTTCAACAAGCATCTGATCAACAAGTGATTTGTTAATTTGATCATCGACTTGATTAGAACCAATGAGATTTTCAACAAATGCGGCGATCCCTTTTTTGGCGACGTGATAACCTTCGTCGCTTGGCGCTATGCGTGTCTGAGCCATGATTTCATCGAGTAAGCTTCCTTGCTGGGCAGCTTGTACTTCTGGGATGGCTTCTGTAGTGGTAGACATCAATTTCATTCCTAAATCTGATTAAATAACAAAGAGCTCAATTACGCCTTGGGCTCTTCTTTGTCGCTAACTAAGCTGAGCTCTGACAACAATTTTTCACGCGATTCTTCTGAATTGAGTAACGTTTGTAGGCGCTCTCTAAATGCAGGAATGTTGCCTAGTGGACCTTTCAAAGCCACTAGAGCTTCACGCAACTCAACCAATTTATTTAATTCAGGAACTTGAGCAGCGACAGCATCTGGTGAAAAATCCGCTAACGATTTAAAGCTTAGCTCTATCGGTAGTTCTGCATTTTCTTCATCGCTTAGTTTATTGGGAACTGTTGCCGAAATTTTTAAATCACTCTCGCGCATCACTGCTTCAAAATTGTTTTTATCAACGGATACCGCCTCTCTTTCTTCAAGAGGCGTTTCTTCTGCATGCCCTTTAAAATCACCAACGACAAGCGTTTTCAACGGTAATTCTATTTCCGCCTGAGAGTCCCCTGTTGATGGGATATATTTGATATTAACTCGCTCTTTTGGAGCGACACTTCCTTCTTTAGACATTTCAAGCCTCCAATTCCATACCAACTCTGTGTTCTTAAGGTTTATTTACAAAAAACAACATAAACTGAAATTTCTTTAGTTATGTAAATTCAACATCAAAATTATGAACATTATTTATAATGATAAAACTAGCAATTAAAAAACAACCATCACCAACCACACAAATTTAAGATCAACATCAGACTCATTAAACATTTTCAAATAATTCAACGAGTCAAAATAAAACCAACCGCACACTATATTTATTTGCATGCATAATAAACAGCAAATTTAATAAAACACGATCTTAATCTAGAAATGCAGAGAACCTTAAAGTAAATATAATCACTATTGGATATCCCATAATTTATCATGGTTATAAAATTTAATGGTTTTCTTAAATTTAAGATATATATCTAAGGCTTGCTCTTTTTCTTCGGCGTTAATCGTTAATGAAAGCAATTCTTCATCATTTGAAATCACAGAGTAAAGCGATGTCATCCGCTCTCTTCCTGCAGAAGAGAGATACAAATCCATATAAGCTTTTGCGGTAACCTTATCGGAAGGAACAAAAGAGTAGTTAGAACTTTGTCCAATCAATATCTTCGTCATCGCCGCTAGCGATGTAATATCACCATTTTGTAATGCTCTTTCACGCCATTGATAAGCATCTTCATAACGACCAGTACTTTCCAAAACCTCGATGTAACGCTTGATCGCCGGTATATATTCTGTCTCTGCAGCTAAAAGATATAATGATTCAGCTTTATCAGAGATCTCTCCTAAAAGAACAGTACTTCCGTCTCGATCCACCAGACTGTCCGCTCTTTCCATCAAAGCTAACGGATGTTTGAATTCAATCGCTTTATCTAGATAATAGCTCGATAGTTCTTCATCGAAGTCACGATGAAAACGTGCCAGTTCGTACATCGCCTGTGCCGGCTTATCTCGTCCTAACAAAATCACACTGGTGTAGTATTGTGAACGCCAAAAATTAACATCGACCTTTCGTAGCCCATCGGTATGTCTATAAAGTTGGTACATTGCACGGCGGTTACCTAATTCGGCAGCTTTGAGCAGATATTGTCTTGTGTCTAACGGTGTTCTCTCGTTTGTTTTGTAATTATTCAGCTCCATTGCGTACAAAAATGAACCCGCAGCGCTATCTTTATCTGCCGCTTGCTTAAGATATACCCTAGATTCCAAATTTTTGTATTGTGCCCGCATTAATCGGCCTTTTTCTAAAGCTTGTTCCGCGGACATTGCACTTACTTCATATTCATCTTGGCTAGCTGAAGCATGAGGAACAACAAGTGAAAACAACACAAAAATTGTACATACTTTGAGACCCATATTAAAGACTTTCATTATATAACCAATTCAATCCCTTCTTTAAATAATCACGCCGACTTAATTAACTATGTGAACCACTCACCAAAACAATAAGATGAAACATATATCAGAAAAGTAACAAACACCGTTAACATAGCTGTTTAATCACAGAATAGTCATTAATAATACAATCAACATTAGATTGCTAATCAAAAGATATATTTACAAAAACCTGGCTAAAGATCACATGCTAATGTAATTGATAAATCTAAAACAAGTTATTTGGACTGGTGTTTCATATCAGTTAACTTTCAAGACGACATACTAAAAGAAAGTAGAGCAAACAAAACACTATTCCTCGTAAAAATAACAAAAACGTTAATTCGCTTCATTTATACAAGCAACAAATGAAAACCATTTCAAATATTGTAAAACGATTTTCAACCACCTTAATTAGTGCACGCGGTGATTTAATCGCAGTAAAAAAACAATCATTGCAGATAGATTGATATAAATAAAAACAGTGTCCATCAATATTGGAATGCTATTCAAAACTACACTGAAACGCGACAACAGAATACCAAGCACAGATCCAGCTTCAATGGCAAATTTTTGATCACAATTTTATATAACACGTTAGCAATTTAAAGTATGGCGAACCATATAATAAATGTAAATCTATTTGGATCTGGCACTGTTGATATCTAAGGACTTATTGGATAGTTAGAATTACGAGTGACTTAATTTTCATTCATCACGGATATTTTACGTTCAAGAGACGATCGCTTCTTATTCAAACACAAAAAAACGGCCTCGTATTGACGAGGCCGTTTGGTTTATCTCATGACTACCTAGTTTAACGCTTCTAGCGACGCTTACCGCGCCCAGAATGAATATTCATCTTTGCCTTCATTCGACGCTTTTCTGATGAACGGCTATTACGGCGTGATGGATGCTCTGGTTCAAGATCTTCAATTAAGCTAGGCTCATAGCCCTCAAGCCACTCTTGCGGTAATTTTTTGTCTAACAGGCGTTCAATTGCCTCTAGCAAGTACTCTTCATCTCGGCTCATCAGTGATACAGCCAAACCTTTCTTACCCGCACGGCCGGTGCGACCAATACGATGGATGTAATCTTCCGCTTTGAACGGCATATCGAAGTTGATCACCTGTTCCAGTTGATTGATGTCCAAACCTCGTGCCGCGACATCTGTCGCGATTAACGCGCGCACTTTACCAGCTTTAAAATCATCAAGTGCTTTTTGGCGCGCGCCTTGGCTCTTATCACCATTGATAGAAGCGGCTTTAATACCATCAAGCTTTAGCTCTTTGGCAAGCGCATCACTGCCCTGTTTTGTTTTGGTAAACACAAGTACTTGTTGCCAATTACGCGAACCAATCAAGTAGGCCAACAATTCTGTCTTACGCTTTTTATCAACAGGGTGAACCATTTGCTCTACCGTGTCGGCAGTACTGTTCTGCGCTGCGATCTGCACTTCTACAGGACTGTTTAGCATCTTATAAGCAAGATCTTTGATTTTTTTATCGAACGTCGCCGAGAAAAACAACGTTTGACGGTCGGAGCTCATCTTGCCCAAAATACGCTTCAAGTCAGGCCAAAAACCCATATCAAGCATGCGGTCTGCTTCATCTAGGACTAATGTTTGTGTACGCTGCAATGAAACATTTTTACAGTGCATGTGATCAAGTAGACGACCTGGGGTAGCGATAAGAATGTCACAGCCTTGATGTAGGTTTCTTGTTTGCACATTCATACTGGTACCGCCGTACGCTGTCACTATTTTTAGCGACGTGTTAACAGCGTATGCCGTAAGATTATCGAATACTTGTTGAGCAAGCTCTCGAGTTGGCACCAATACTAACGCAGAGACATCATTGCGTTGTGGATCTCGTGAATAATCTTGATTGCTTAAGCGCTGAATGATCGGCAAACCGAACGCCGCTGTTTTGCCCGTACCGGTTTGCGCCCCCGCTAAGACATCTTTGCCTTCGAGGACTGGAGGGATCGCGTGAAGCTGAACTTCCGTAGGGGAGTTAAAGCCTAATTGGCTGACGGTTTCAACAAGAGTTGGCTCAAGGCCCAAATTCGCAAATGGTTGTGACATATTTCTGCTACTCAATCAATTAACGGCAGCGATTCTATACTCAAGCGCCCTACTGTGACTAGTTTTCAGCTGAGAAATCTTGGCTAGCAAGCAATAGTTTGGGATAAAACTCAGCAAACAGTTGCTGCAGATCGTCGTAGTGCCGCTGCAAATAGGGATAGCATTGCGTCAATGGCGCCATTGTTGATCTTCTTTCCGACATCCGCTTGAGAGCAAATTCAATATTCTCCAAATCTCGGTAGGACTCTAACCATCGTCCACGCCACATGTTCTCACTCACCAATACGAAACGCTCTGGTAGGTGTGTCACGCCCGTTTCTTTTACGATAGTTTCTGAACGCTGACAAAACAGGTCTAAGGGCTGAGCATGATAACGAGCCCAATGGGTCGCTAAACAATGATCCCAAAAGACATCCAATGCAATACCGGAATATCGTCGTGGCCCTTGGGGGAAAAACTGTTTCGCTTGCTGCATAATCACCGCACTGTCGGTATAACTATCAACAAATCGATGCAGTCGTATACCAGCGGCAATCTCAGGCGTGTAATCTCGGCTCGGATCCCCTTTGACAAAATCACCTAATAGATTGCCGAGTAAACTCGAACGACAGTGATGCGCAATATGGAGATGAGCAAGAAAATTCATAACTATTCGCTTTTTAGTCAGGACATATTGATAAAAGCACAAAGCCAGCGCATTTGCACTGGCTTATCGGGGAGAATCACGTCACTCAAAGCGTCGGATTTGTATGGGGTCGTTACGAAACTAACTCGTCCGCAGTTTGTTCGAAGTCTTGCTCGTAATTTGATAAATCAATACCAATTTCAATTGCGTCGAGCAGCTCTAAGCTTTCTTCGTTAAATGTTTGGTCACTCATGTCGACCTCCTTCTTTAATTATTAGCTTAAGTACACTGGGCACTCAGCCGTTCCTTTGTAACGACTTTATATGACAGAGGCATGAAAGGCAAAAGCGCTTTGAGTGATAACTTTGCACCATCGCACAGGCAAACGTTTAACTTCGCAAGAACTCACCTAGTGTAAATTTATTTGTACACATGTGGAATTATATATGTACGACCCACTTGACGTTTAGCTACATAGCCTACAAAATGCCAATTAGTAGAGTGAATAAGTCTATATAACTGTTCCTCACTGGGTACTTTACTACTCAAACATTCACTAATGTAAAGAATATTATACAGATGAGTAAATCGAAGGTTTTAGGTAGTACTTTGATTATTGCCGGTACTACAATTGGCGCAGGGATGCTAGCTCTGCCACTCGCCTCGGCAGGCATAGGGTTTTCAACTTCACTGACCATCATGGCTGCATTGTGGGCTCTAATGGCGTACACAGCGTTGATCATGGTTGAGCTCCACCAGCACGCAAGCAGCGATGCAACACTGCATACGCTCGCAAAACAGATCTTAGGTAAAAAAGGCAAATACCTTGCAAGTTTTGCCATGCTATTCTTATTTTATTCTTTGTGTGCTGCCTATATTGCTGGTGGCGGTTCACAATTCAATCAACGTTTAGATCAGTGGTTTGACCTTAAACTATCAGCAGCCAGTGGCACGGTGATCTTCACCTTACTCGTCGCCTCAATTGTGGTCATCGGTACTGCGACCGTCGACAAAGTAAACCGAGTGCTGTTCACTCTGAAACTGGTCGCCATGGCAACCGTTTTGCTATTCCTTGCCCCGAATGTCACTCAATCTTATTTGCTCAGCATGCCGATTCAGCAAGGTTTAATTGTCGCAGCGATTCCCGTTATTTTTACCTCATTCGGCTTTCATGGCAGCATTCCGGCGATCGTTCGTTACCTCGATGGTGATACTCCCGCACTGAAAAAAGCCATTGTGATTGGCTCTGCGATCCCGCTTGTGATCTACATTTTTTGGCAGTTAGTGACCCTTGGCGTCGTCAGTCAATCAGAATTAGTCGACAACCAAGGTTTAACCGCACTTATTTCAACGTTGTCTGCAACCGTTCAGCAAAATAACATTGCCAACATCATCGGTCTGTTTGCTGACCTCGCGCTGCTTACTTCATTTTTAGGTGTCAGCTTAGGTCTGTTTGAATTTCTTGGCGACAGCATCAACAAAAAGAAAAACTCTCGTGTACTGACCGGCTTAGTCACTTTTACACCACCAATGTGTTTTGCACTTTTCTATCCGCAAGGGTTCATTATGGCACTTGGTTATGCGGCAATCGCCTTAGCAATATTAGCGATATTCCTGCCGGTTGTGATGATTCATAAAGTTCGTCGTACTGAACACAATGCGCCCTACCAAGTCGGTGGTGGTAATCTTGGCTTGATGGTCTGTACTGGCGCGGGTGTGATGATTGTGTCAGCCCAAATCCTGATCACCATCGGAATCCTGCCCGCACTAGGTTGATTCTCCATGAATCACACGAACTTATTGAACCGCTCGTAGCACTAACTGCCTACGCTATCTGGTCGCTCAATAAGCAAAAAAACAAAAGGCTTAGCTGTACGCTAAGCCTTTGATTTAATGCCATCGCATATCCAAATTTGATACAACTATCCCCTGCTTCTGCACTTCTCCTGCTCCTCGCTATTTTATTTAGTTCCATTGTCGCTAGATCTATTTAAGGCAACAGCATGGCTTTCTCGGCACAATCAGCAAGAATCATGTACCATTTAACTATCATATGATGAATACCATGGGTTGCTCGATGGAAGCAGAACTTTTAGAAATCAAACATTTCTTAGCGCAACACCCTCCGTTTGACGAACTCGAAGATGACGTTTTAAGTTACATCTGTCGCCACGTTGAAATTGCTTATTATCGCGAAGATACACCGATCATTCATTTCGGTGACCATATACATGACCTATATATGGTACGCAGCGGCATTGTTGAGGTCTATCGTCGCAAAGGTGAGTTATATAATCGTCTAGATGAAGGGGCGTTATTTGGCCAAATGGGGCTATTAACCAATAATAAAGTCCGCTTTCCTGCCAAAGCGATTAAAGACACTCTGATTTACTGCATTCCAGAGGCAGTCTTTCAAGAACTCTATGATCACCATGAAAGCTTTGCTGACTTTGTCGAAGTTGAGCATAACACCCGCTTAAGGCAAGCCGTTTCCTCGTCTCATAACGACAACGATCTCACGACATCCAAAGTACGGACACTGCTTACAGCGGCCCCACCTTTTGTACACACAAGCGAAAGCATTCAAAACACCGCGATAAAAATGGCAGAAGAGAATGTTTCTTCTTTGTTGATTATCGATCCAGACATTGCGCAAAATGATGACGATGATGGTTCCGGCCTAGTCGGTATTATTACCGATCGGGATCTTTGTACCCGCGTATTGGCACAAGGTCTAAACCCTCACGACGCGGTCGCTTCAGTGATGACCAGCGAAGTCATTTCACTAGACCACAATGCTTATGTCTATGAAGCGATGCTCACCATGTTGCGTTACAATGTGCATCATCTCCCTGTGCTTAAAGATCGCCACCCAATCGGTATTATCGAAACCACCGATATCGTCCGCTATGAATCGCAAAACTCTCTGTTACTCGTTAGCAGCATTTTTCAACAACAAAGCATTGACGATCTCGCGGTACTGTCGGAACAAGTCAAAGACAGTTTTGTTCGCTTGGTCAATGAAGATGCCAATTCACATATGGTTGGCAGTGCAATGTCGGTCATTGGTCGCAGCTTCAAACAGCGTATTGTCGAATTAGCCGAAGAGCAACTTGGGTTAGCACCCATCCCTTATTGCTTCCTTGCGCTTGGCTCTATGGGGCGTGACGAACAACTTTTGGTAACCGACCAAGATAATGCGATCATCCTTGATAATAGCTATAACCCCGCCGAACATGGTGACTACTTCGCCAACATGGCAACCTTAGTGTGTGATGGCCTAGCAAAATGTGGCTATACCTATTGTACTGGCGATATCATGGCCACCAATCCAGAGTGGCGCATGACGCGAAGCGAATGGGAAGAGTGCTTTGCCGATTGGATTGACAATCCAAATCCAAAAGCCTTACTCAATGCATCGATTTTTTTCGATCTTGATGGTGTCTACGGCCGGCTGAAATGGGCTGAACAACTCAATGGTTTTATTGTTAGAAGAGCACGTAAAAACAACCGTTTTCTCGCTTGTTTAGCCCGAAATGCACTAAATCGCACGCCACCATTAGGATTTTTCAAAGATTTTGTAGTGGAAAAAGATGGCCAGCATAAAAACTCAATTAACCTAAAAAGACGTGGCACCGCACCACTGGCTGATCTGGTTCGCGTCCATGCGCTCGCCGTTGGCTCACGGTCGCAAAATTCTTTTGAACGTTTAGACGACATCCACGATGCGGCCATTTTACCCAAAGGAAAGGCACATGCGATACGCGATGCTCTCGAATTTATCTCTATGGTACGTATCCGCCACCAAGCGTTTGACGTGGAAAACAACATTGAGCCAGATAACAACATTGAGCCCGAAAATCTGTCGGAATTTGAGCGCCGTAATTTGAAAGATGCATTCCAAGTCTTAAGCAACGCGCAAAATTTCTTAAAATTCCGCTATCAAGGCAATAGCGCTTTAAAGTGAGGACATCATGCTAAAAAAACTCACTCAGGCGCCAATGATCAATTGGCAACAAAAATACGCGCACAAAGCTGAGCTATGCCAAAACGAAATACTCCTGCGCTTCTATCAACAAGCGTTACCGCCGGCCAACACACCAATAGAACAAGTTAAATTCCTCGCAATGGACTTTGAAACGACAGGTTTGAACCCTGATAGCGACGACATTATCACTATTGGAACCGTGCCATTTGATGTAAATCGAATCTATCTTAACCAAGCCAAACATTGGACGATTAAGCCACGTAAGCAACTTGAGGAAGAGTCAATCGTGATTCATGGGATCACTCACAGTGATCTCATCGACGCTCCAGACTTGAGTGATGTTTTCGAGGAAGTACTTGAGCAGATGGCTACGAAGGTGATGGTCGTGCATTACAAACGAATTGAGCGAGCGTTTTTTGATCGCGCTTTACGTGATCGAATTACAGAAGGAATTGAATTTCCACTCATTGATACGATGGCAATCGAAGCCAATGTGCAGCGTCGACAAAATGGAGGGTTGTGGAACAAGTTACGCAGCATTACGCCACAATCTGTTCGTTTAGGTCGCTCGCGGACTCGCTATAATTTGCCGCCGTATTCTCCACACCACGCACTGACAGACGCGGTAGCAACGGCAGAGCTACTGCAAGCGCAACTCGCCTACCATTATTCACCCTCAACATTTGTCGGCCAATTATGGGAGTAAACGACCAACTTGCGTTAAATTAAAATCAACAACACAGTGATAATGGTAAAGTTGCATCTACAAAATGCAGCGCAGTAAAAAGGGACGCAAGCAAGCATCCCTTTTTAGTTAACGATTTGCGACCAATTGGTCTTAATCTTAGTATTTCTCGGTGCGCATACCCATCACTAAGCTGACGCACATCATCAATAAAACGAAGGTAAACGGCAAGGCCGTTGAAATCGCACCCGCCTGCAAGGCTTGTATCGCCTCGGTACCACCAATCCATAACAAGGCTACGGCGATTGCACCTTCCATAAACGCCCAAAACACACGTTGTAGCACTGGCGCATCCACCTTACCACCGGCGGTAATACTGTCGATAACCAGCGAGCCAGAATCCGATGACGTGATAAAGAAAACCAGCACTAAGACGATGGCTATCACTGACAATATGCGGCTATACGGCAACACATCAAACATTTCGAACATCGCTAATGAGATATCTGTCAGCCCTTTGGTGCCAAGAATGCCCACTTGGTTGGCAACTTGATCGATCGCCAGACCACCAAATACTGACATCCACAACATCGTCACTGCTGTCGGGACTAATAAAACCGCAGTAATGAACTCACGCACCGTTCGGCCACGTGATACACGTGCGATAAACATACCGACAAATGGTGACCAAGAGATCCACCATGCCCAGTAGAACACAGTCCAACCTTGGAACCATGCCTCATCTTGTCGACCATGGGGATTACTCAATGGGATAAGATTTTCAACATAAGACATAAAGGTGGTAGGAATATTACCGATCGCGACAGCCCAACCAACAAGTGCTACCAAAATCAGCAGAACAAAAGCAACAATCATATTGATATTACTGATTACCTTCACACCACCATCGATACCACGGATGACCGAAACAACTGCAAGCAACGTTACCACTGTGATAACGACAATTTGCAGCCCTAATCCCGCCGGTATACCAAAGACATGATGAATACCGCTCGCCGCTTGCTGCGCGCCTAAACCCAGAGAGGTCGCAAGACCAAACAGTGTTGCGAGTACCGCCAATATATCAACAACGTGACCGGCCCAGCCCCATGCACGGTCGCCTAAAATCGGATAAAAAATAGAACGAATTGAAAGCGGTAACCCCTTGTTATAAGCAAAAAAGGCCAACGACAGCGCTACCACTCCATAGATAGCCCAAGGGTGTAATCCCCAGTGATACATGGTCGCGCCCATAGCCAAGCGAGCTGCTTCAGGTGTATTAGCTTCGACGCCCAGTGGTGTTTCATACCACCCTGTATAATACGCGACAGGTTCTGCAACACTCCAAAACATCAAACCTATACCCATACCCGCCGCAAAGAGCATTGAGAGCCAAGACAGGTACGAATAGTCGGCACTGGCATCAATACCTCCTAAGCGAATACGACCGAATGGACTCACAATCAATACCAAACAGAAGACGACAAAAATATTGCCCGACCAAATAAATAGCCAATCAAAACTGCCGATAATTTTCCACTTCAACCCGTCGAGTGCCGTTTTAGCCGTCTCAGCATCCATCACCAAAGCGGCAACTAAAAACAGCGCAATGAAACCCGCACTAAACCCAAACACTGGGTTGTGAACATCAAAACCCCACTTTTGCACATTATCCTGACCAACCGTGTAATCAGTACTATCTATGCTGTACTTATCGATTCCTTTTGTCATAGTTTCTCTCTAAGTTTTCATTCTATACATCGACACCAACAATCACTTAGAGTTAAAAGGATTATTAGGACAATGAATTTTGATTAATCTCTCAATAGTGTACGCACATTAGTGTGATACGCCAATAACGGCTGGTAAATTAGGCATTATTAATTAAAATAGTAGCCTAAACGATGAATAGTCACTTCGTCTTTTGATCATGACGTAAATTATTCGACCTCAAATCAATTTGTCCTCTAATGTTTATTGAGTAGAGTGATGTTTTCGCTTTCACTTCTATTTACCGCTATTTTAGGGTATGTTCGTCAGCGTAAAAGACTAGGTTTTAAGGGTTTATCTTGGAAAAGCACGAAGAAGTTCTTGTGTCGTTAAGACAAATTATCCGCGCGATTGATTTACACTCAAAAAAACTGAGTAAAGAGTCAGGTTTGACCGCCCCACAGCTGATTTTGATGCGTTCAATACGAGATCTCGGTGAAGTCACGATCAAGCAGCTTTCTAACCACACCAACATGAGCCAGGCCACTGCAACCATCATTCTTGATCGCTTGCAGCGCAACGGCCTAATCGAACGCAAACGCAGTGAAACCGATAAGCGCAAAGTGCATGCTGTATTGACCGAGCAAGGTAAAGAGCGTTTAGAGCAAGCCCCAATGCCTTTACAACAGAGCTTCATCAACAAATACCAACAACTCGAAGAGTGGGAACAAACATTGTTGCTTTCTTCAGTACAACGGTTATCAATGATGATGAATGCGGAAGATATCGATGTCGCCCCCGTTCTGGAGCTCGGTAGCATCACGAAAACCGATTGATCCCACTTCTTCGCAAATGGATCTCACGTCCTCGAGGTAAGCTCCATTTGTTAGCAACTCGCTTACTATTTATATTGTCCCCTTTTAGGAAACTCGGAGCACAGAGTGAAAAGCCCTTGTATTGCAGCTTGTAAGAACAACGCAGGAATTTGTAGTGGTTGCCATCGCACGATGGAAGAAATCAGCCAATGGCGGCATTTCGACGAAACACAGCAGCAAGTGATCATGGATCGTTTAAGCGGCAGCCAAACTACACACGATTGCCCAACGTGCGCCAAGCCCACCCATTGCGATATTGCCGCTGGAAAAACAGAATGTTGGTGCTTTACGATTGAAAAGCGCGACCTGTCAAACACAGTGAAGCAGTCTCAATGCCTGTGTCGTCAGTGCTTATCGGAACACCCTGTTGCTTAGCTGATTTTGCATTAGTTTTTTTAATCCAAATCATAGATTTTTATCTTGCTGAAAATCATACATTTCCATTGATAACGAGTCAGACAAACACTAATATCTCGCCGCTGTTAATTCCCTTATATATTTTTTAATTAGCTGAGCTATCGCTCCGTTAAGGGTTGTTGTACTTTTTTTAAGGTAACTTGCGGATGTCTGCTACTTCACCAATCTTCAAATTCACGTTTCTTGTTGCGATCTTGACCGCTGTCGGTCAAATGACACAAACAATGTACGTTCCATCTATTGGTCAGATGGCGAATGAATTTTTGGTTTCTCCGGCGAGTCTTCAAGCTGTCATGGCTTGTTATTTGATTCCTTACGGATTATCTCAGTTTGTCTATGGTCCACTGTCTGATCGTATTGGCCGTAAGCCTATTATCTTAGGCGGTTTGGCGATCTACATGGTAGGAACATTGGTAGCACTATTTGCTCACAACTTCGAACTGTTTCTCGCAGGTAGCTTTATTCAGGGCTTGGGCATCGGTTGTGGTGGCGCAATGTCTCGCACATTAACCCGCGACTGTTATTCCGGTGCAGAACTTCATCGAGTGAACAGCCTGATCAGCATGTGCGTGATTTTTTCACCCCTGATGGCACCAGTACTTGGCGGCGTATTAACAGAAATGTTTGGCTGGCGCTCAAGCTATTTGTTCTTGGCTCTGTTTGGCATCGCGGTTGTCATTACAATGGCCACCAGCTTCACTGAAACATTACCTCAAGAGAAGCGTCGTTATGAAAAAGTCTCCAATAGCTATAAGTACGTGTTATCCAACAAACGTTTTCAAGGTTATTTGATCTGTCTTGTCGCCACGTTCTCTGGTGTCGCTATTTTTGAAGCGGCTGCAGGTGTGTTATTGGCCGGTGTGCTGAAACTGCCAGCCACCACTGTTAGCTTGCTGTTTGTGTTACCGATTCCGGGTTACTTGGTGGGCGCTGGCTTGTCTAGCCTCATTGCAGCGCGTCGTTCAGAGCGTGCGGCACTTAATTTTGGTTTATTCGCGATCACCGTCGGTTCAGTTATCGTATTGGTTCCCGGCTTATTTGGACAAACCACCGCATTAACACTGATTGGTGGTGCGACGATCTACTTCCTTGGTTCTGGTATTTTATTTCCAGCGGCGACCACTGGCGCACTGTCACCGCTCCCTTATCACGCGGGTACAGGTGGTGCGGTACTTGGTGGGATGCAAAACCTTGGTGCGGGCCTAGCGACGTTATGCGCCTCTTTGATCCCAGCCCCGAACCAATTACCTTTAGGGGTATTGATGCTTGCGATGTCTCTATTGGCGATGATTGGCCTTGCTCGCGTCAACAAACGCCAAGACCCCTCTAATGAAATGCCACTGGCGGTTTAATTCTCGTCGAGCCTCTTTTGTTTTTCAAAGTGATACGCATAAAAAAGGAGCCTGAGGCTCCTTTTCTATCAAAACTGGGATTTTATTATGCTAATCATGGGCAATCTTAGCTTAATGCGACACCTTCAAATTTAATTCCAGACCAACCATGGGCAATGAAATTACGGATATTTTGGTGATCTTCCCCATCAGGATTACCCAAAACATCATTACGGTAATAACCCCCAAAGAGTGCCAACGTTTGTTGCTCGGTGAGTTGGTGTTTCTGCGCAAATGCAAAAATTTTACACGAGCCATTATTTTCACCAGCGGGGTTACGCGCGGTACCATTACTAAACGAAGTTGGAGTAAATTGGTATTGGCTATCGATCACGGCCATAGTTTGCTCAAATTCAATCGCGCTTGGGGTTGCTTTAAGCAACTCTAAAAAGTTATTCAATTCCATATGTTCACATCTAATCGTCGTGTTTATTTGAAAGCCAAGTTTACGGCAATCTTTGCGCTCAAGCTATCTCTACGCAGATCACAACAAAGACTCTCCACGATTTCTGCGATACTGTCTCGGAGTTTGATGACTCCACACTTTAAACCTGGCACTGAAATTAGATAGAATCGGATACCCCACCAGCTCACCGATATGTTGCACCGCCCAGTCTGTCGACAATAACAAACGTGATGCATATTCCATGCGCCTTCTCATCAAATGATTCATCGGGCTATGGCCAAAGTGCTGTTTACATAAGCGGTGAAAATGAGGTGGTGAACAGGGAAAAAGAGCGGCTAGCTGCTCAACATCCCACTCTTTGTGCAGTTGTCGCTGCGCTTCATCAAAGACGCGTTTCAAGCGAAGTTGCTTACTGCTCATTTCATGATCCAGTGACGCTTTCACTAAAATCGCCAATTGAGCACTGGTCGCTTCGACGATGTCGCCACTGATTGCTATTGGTGTCATTCTCGCACGCAACAGTAATAATATCGCCGCATAAATCGCCTCTGTGACAGAGCTCAAATGGCACTCAACTTGTTGATGAACTAAATCTTGCCAACTTTTATTAGGTTCAAGAAACACCCAAGCGATCCGCCACTCCTCCTCTTCAATACCAAACGTATTTGGTACTCCCGCAGGAACGATGGTTAACGACCCCGGTTCTAGTTGATACCTCTGCCCTTGACTCTCAAGCCAACCTTTACCTTTTACAGTGTAAAGCAGCATATGTTTATGCATATTTGTGCGAGCGATAGTGAATAATTCCCAGCAATGCGCAATTCCACATTGGATAAATCCGTATCGTTCAAGTTCAAGCACATGATGATAGTCAATGAACTCATGCTCTGTTTTCGCAGAAATCGATGCGCACTCTTGCATATTATTCATGTTGATAGTTTCGCATAACAAATGGATACTTAAAGAAAATACGTAATTCACCGCAGCAGATAAACTAAATCCCTCAGTTAGTCGAGGGTAATGCGATGATAGCCACAACTCCAGATAGAACCTTCTTTCAAAACCTAATTAAAATCGGATTACCTGTCTCTTTGCAGTCAATGCTATTTTCATTATTGGGTGTCACTGACATCCTGATGGTAAGCCAGTTGGGAGAAGCAGCAACCGCAGCAGTTGGCGTTGGTAACCGGATCTTCTTCTTCAATTTGATCGTGGTCTGCGGCGTGAGTGGAGCGGTAAGTGTGCTAGCCTCACAATATTTTGGCGCGAAGAACATGAATGGCGTAAGAATCACGCTGTTCCAATCTATCTTTGTCGCCATTTTGGTTACTGCGCCTTTTTCGCTTTGGTATATCTTCGATTCAGAACAAGTGGTCTCGATCGTATCAGATAATAGCGACTACATATTTCTTGCCAGTGACTATCTATGGATAACGGCCAGTACCTTGATCTGTACCGCTATTTGCGTTCCACTCGAAGGCGCTTTAAGAGCAATTGGTCAAGCAAAACTACCCACTCAGGTCAGTATCTATGCCATCTTGCTCAATTTACTACTCAATACTCTGCTTATTTTTGGCTTATTTGGGTTTCCAGAACTTGGCGTCGTGGGAGCGGCGATCGGTACCAGTGTTTCACGCTTGTTCCAAACATTGTTGCTCAGTTATATCGTCGTTAAGCGCTTCCCATGTCTCATCGCCTCAAAAGAGAATATGTTACAGGCAAAAACGTCGACCCATCGACGTCGTTATTTGAAAATTGGCCTACCGATGATCATTCATGACAGTGCTTGGGCGGGAGGAATTCTGTTCTACAATGTATTGATTGGCCAACTCGGTGTCACAGAACTTGCGATATTTTCACTATTGGCGCCCATTGAAAGTGTGATTTTTTCAGCTTTCTTAGGTTTTGCTGTTGCGGCCTCAGTGATCCTCGCCAATGAAATTGGCGCCAATCAATATCAACGCGTTGAACAAACGGCTTGGTGGTATGTATTTATCAGCACATTAGCCGCATTTTCAATTGCTCTGGTATGTTTTGCGGCGAAACCGCTATTACTAAGTGCTATCTCACTAACGCCAATTTCTGACCCTATTATGGCGACCAACACCTTCATCATCATGCTGTTTGGTATGGGCTTTCGGGTCTTTAATATGGTGGCGATTGGTGGTGTGCTAAAAAGTGGTGGTGATATTAACTACTCCATATTCATCGATCTATTTGGACAATGGGCAATCGGAATTCCCCTTGCCTACTTTACCGGTATCGTCTTGGGCTGGTCACTAGAATGGGTGATTGCCATTGTCATGTTGGAAGAAATTGCCAAGATTTTCTTATCAACCCAACGTATACGTTCAAAAAAATGGATCAATAACTTGGTGCAGGATGACCCAAACATAATCACCAAATCAATAGCATAAAAAAGCCCCGCATGTTCTGCGGGGCTCTGACTATCTACTTAGACCTGCGTGCTTATTCGTCGTCCAGATCCACCAGCTTAGTGCTGCCGCCATGAACCTTTTCACGCTGACGTTGCACCATGGCATAGAAGCCAGGGATAAGTAACGTACCAGCAAGAAGTACGCACAACAGGCCGCCAATCAGTGAAACGCCCAATGAGTTTTGGCTGATGTGCCCTGCGCCAGAGGCGAAGATCAGAGGGAAAATCCCCAAGATAAACGACCATGATGTCATGTTAACCGCGCGAAAACGCAGCGTACCGCCCTTCACTGCCGCATCATCAATTGACGCTTCGTTATCTTCACGTTCCATCTTGGCAAACTCGACGATTAAGATGGCATTCTTTGCGGCGAGCGCTATCAAGAGAACCAAACCAATTTGAGCGTATAAGTTAAGCGGTGTTCCGGTTAAATTAAGCGCAAGGAATGAGCCAAATGTCGCCACTGGGACCACTAATATGATCGCTAAAGGAATACTCCAACTCTCATATTGAGCAACCATGAATAGATAAATAAAGATCAGCGCAAGTGCAAAGGCAAAGATCGCTTGGTTGCCGGCCAGAACTTCTTGGTACGCCATCCCGGTCCATTCATATTGGTAGCCTTGCGGGAGCATTTCAGCGGCTACACGTTCCATCGCAGCAATCGCATCGCCACTTGAGTAACCCGGTGCTGGTTGCCCTTGGATAACCGCACTACGGTACATGTTGTAACGCCATGCTACATCGGGCTCAAAGATTTGCTCATAGCTGACGAGAGTACTTAACGGCACCATTTGACCCGATGACGAACGCACATGGAAACGCTCAAGATCTTCCATACCGCTACGATGCTCGGCATCGGCCTGCATGGTTACGCGGAAGTTCTTACCAAACATCGTAAAGTCATTGACGTACAATGACCCTAAGTTACCCTGTAGCGTTTGGAAAATGCTCGATAATGGCACACCAAGCTGCTGAGATTTTTCACGGTCAATATCCACATAGTAGTGTGGGACATTGGCGCGGAAGGTCGAGAAGGCAAAGCCAATTTCTGGCTGCTTTTTCGCTTCTTCAATCAGCTGGTTCATCAAGATTGATAAATCAGTACGGCTTCGACCAAGTGAGTCCTCTAATACAAACTCAAAACCAGATGCAGCACCCATACCCGGTACCGCTGGTGGTCCCATCGCAAATACCACCGCCTGTGGCAACTGCATTGCCGCGCGGCCATTAATACGCTGTGCAATCGCATTAGATGAATGATCGCCATCCAAACCATTACGGGTTTCCCAGTCACGCAATTTGATAAACAGCGAAGCACCGTTAGAGGCAGCAGCGCCGGTCATAAACGCAAAGCCGTTCGCTACCGTCACACCATCAACACCTGGCTCTTGCTCAACCATGCCGATCAACTCTTCAGTCACTTCTTCGGTACGAGAAAGCGACGCTGAGTCAGGTAGTTGCACGTTAACCAGCAATATACCTTTGTCTTCTTGTGGTACAAAAGCCGTAGAGGTGGTCTTAGCGAAGAAACCCACGGCCGCAAGAGCAACAAAAAAGAAGCCAACGAGCAGAACCGTCTTCTTAACTAAGAATCCAGCAATTTTGCCATAACGAGTGGTGATCGCTTCAAGACCATTGTTGAATGCTTGGAACCAACGAGCTGTATTGCCTCCACCTTGCTTTAAGACCAATGAACAGATTGCTGGCGATAATGTCAGCGCGTTAATTGATGAGATAACCACGGAGATACAGATTGTCAGCGCGAACTGTCGATACATGATGCCAGTAATACCGGGTAGCATCGCCACTGGTAAGAACACCGCTAGTAGAACCAGCGTCGAAGTGATGATCGGGCCCGTTACCTCTTTCATCGCAAGTAATGTCGCTTTACGAGGGGAAATCGTCGGATCTTTTGCCATGGTGGTATCGACGTTTTCGATAACCAAGATCGCATCATCCACTACGATACCGATGGCCAAAATCAAACCAAATAGCGTCACAGTGTTGATAGTGAACCCCGTCATCTGCATCACTGCAAATGTCCCCACCAGTGAGACAGGAATCGCTACAACGGGGATCAAAGTCGCACGCGCACTGCCTAAGAATAGGTAGGTTACCGCAATAACCAGCAAGATCGCTTCAACTAGGGTTTTGACCACACCTTTAATTGATTCCGCAACAAACACTGTCGTGTCATAACTGGTTTCGTAGGCCATTCCCTCAGGGAAATTCACACTGAGTTTATCCAGTAATGCCATCACCGCCTGTCCACTCTCTAACGCATTCGCGTCGGATTGCAGAGAAAGCGCCACAATAGAGGCATCTTGACCACGGAACTTGCCGCTACCATCGTAAAATTTCTTACCGAGTTCAACACGGGCGACATCTTGTAGATAAACCGTCGAGCCATCATTGTTAGCACGAAGCACCACATGTTGAAACTCTTCTACTGATTCTAAACGCCCTTTCGTTACAAGGTTAAATTGTACTTCTTGTGCATTGTTGTATGGCGCAGCGCCGACACGCCCAGCCGCCACTTGCACGTTTTGCTCTTTAAGCGCGGTATGTACGTCAGTAGTGGTGATCTTTAAGTTGGCCATTTTTTCAGGATCAAGCCAAACACGCATGGCATATTCGCCGCCACCGATCACGTTTACTTCACTGATGCCCGTCACACGCGCCAATTGATCTTTTACATTTAAATTAATGTAGTTAATCAAGAATTGGTCATCGTAGTGACCCCGAGGATCATAGAAGTTCAGTACCATTAGGAGGTCGGGTGAACGCTTTTTCACCGTAATACCGGCCATACGGACTTCTTGCGGCAACTTAGATTCAATCTGCGCCACACGGTTTTGCACGTTTACCTGCGCCATGTCCGGATCAGTACCAACATCAAACGTGACGTTAAGGCTATATGAACCATCGTTCGCACTTTTAGAAGACATATAAATCATATCTTCGACGCCGTTTACGGCAGATTCCAACGGATCGGCAATCGCTTGTTCAACAACTTCCGCACTTGCCCCCGTGTAATAGGCTGAAACGCTCACTGACGGTGGACTGATTTTCGGGTACTCAGCAATAGGTAGCACCGCAAGCGCGATCGCCCCTGCCAAAGTGAGTATGATAGAAATGACCAGCGCAAACTTAGGGCGCTGGATAAAGAAACGACTTAGCATCTAGCCCCCAATTACTGTTCAGCTGGTGATTCGATACGCACCGGCACACCGTTACGAATACGCTGTAGACCCTGAGTGATCACCACTTCCTCACCATTGAGACCGTTTTTGATCACGATGCCTTGCTCTAATTGGCGACCCAACTCAACATTGCGACGTTCCGCGACATTACCCTCGGCAACCAACATAACGAAGTGACCTTCTAAGTCCGTTTGAACCGCACGGCGCGGTACAACTAAAACGTCCGTCGGCGCTTTTTCACGCAATTCAACGCGGACATGCTGTCCTGGGAGTAAGCGATAATCTGGATTTGGTACGATAGCACGCATCGCTAACGTACCGGTTGCAAGATCAATTCGGTTACCAAGAAAATCAAGCGAACCTAGATGACCAAACGGCTGACCATTTTCTAGAATGACCTGTACTTCAACCGCATCGGCATTTTCACTACCATCCCCTTTGACACTATCCATCCCCATCTCTAAGCGCTCACGCTCACTAACGCTAAACATGGTATGCACAGGATCAAGACTGACTAACGTCGTTAAGATGCCAGATTGAGGTGAGACAAGATCACCAGTACTTACTTTGCTAGAGCTAATTCGTCCTGCAAAAGGTGCTTTAATTTGGGTATAAGAAAGGGTGACTTCTGCTAATTTCAATTGTGCTTGCGACGACTCCACTAAGGCTTCAGCGCCAAGCAATTGCGCGGTCAAGTTATCAAATTCAGATTGAGAAATACTGCCTTTAGGCAAAAGGTTTTTACCACGATTAAAATCTAACTGTGCCTTCTTAAGGTTGGCATTCGCTTGAGCAACACTGGCTTTGGCAGCAGCCAACTGCGCTTCAAATGAAGAAGGTTCAATAGAATAAAGCAGCTGCCCAGCTTCAACCATTTGTCCTTCATCGAAATGACGTTCTTTTAGATAACCTGAAACTTGGGCGGTAATATTGGTGTCTTCAACCGCTTGAACACGGCCAATATAAGACTTACTTTGTTGATGAGAGGTACTAAGAACGGGCTCAGCTGCGACTAAAGAAGACGGTGGTTGTTTTGAGGCGTTGTCGGACTCACCACAACCCACTAATACCAGTGAGCTCAGGATCACCGAGGCCAAAATTGTTTTTTTCATGGTCAATACCGTTAGATAAGTGGCTATAATTACAGTAACTTACCCAACGGTACATGGTTTAATGTCCGAACAACATCAAGACCGCGCTTTGAATTTGTTTCAATCTGTTTCTGCGGTAGAGATCAAACTATTTGATAGAATGTTCAATAGCTGTTTTGGCGAAGACCAAGTGTAGACCAATTCTGGTACTTGATTGCCGCAAGGCGCGTCCCACAACCTCTCTAGTGAATTCTCGCCACCAAGATGTTCATAGAAATCGACCGCTTGGCCATTTTTAGCCATCACTTCTAGATAGACGCCAGTATCAGAAAAATGTTGATC